>DAIDJI010000699.1 GCA_027451455.1 Planctomycetales bacterium
ATCTGGCCCCGCCCAGGATCTCCACGCCGTTGGCCCCGTTCGCCAGGTCGTTCCCGGCCGCGCCGAGGCCGATCCAGTTCCCCTCGACCGTGTTGTAAGAGGCGCCTGCGAAGGCGATCACGACACCGTTATTGGAGTTGCCGGAGATGATGTTGCGGGTGGCGGCGGTGGTCCCGCCGATGGTGTTGTACTGGGCTCCCGAGGTGATATCGACGCCGTTATAGCCGTTGGGCAGGGCGGCATTTCCGGTGATGTCGGTCCCGACGAAATCCCCCTCGACGACGTTGCCGTTCGTGCCCGATCCGGTGATGTAGACGCCCCACTGGGTATTGCCCGAGATGACGTTGCGGGCGGCGGTGGTGTTCCCGCCGATGGTGTTGTTCGCCGATCCGCCCTCGATCCAGACGCCCGAGAGATTGGCGAGTCCGCCCGTCCCGCTGGCATTCGTGCCGATGAGGTTGCCCTCGACGGTGGCGTCGTTCGCGTTGAGAATCCAGACGCCGTAGTTGCTGTTGCCGGAGATGACGTTGCCTGCGCCTGGGGTGGTGCCTCCGATGATGTCGTGGTTCGTCCCGTACTGGATCGTCACGCCGTTGCGTCCGTTGGGGAGGGCGTAGGTGCCGCTGGCCGCGGTGCCGATGAAGTTCCCCTCGACGAGGTTGCCCCCGCCGGTGCTGGTGATCTGAACGCCGTCGCCGAGGTTGCCGGAGATGATGTTGCGTGCGGCCGATGTGGTTCCGCCGACGATGTTCCCGGAGGCCCCGTAGGCGATCTCGACGCCGTCGTCGTTACCCAGCGATCGACCGTCGCTACCGAGAGCCGTGGTGCCGCCGGGGTTGGTGCCGATGAAATTCCCCTCGACGACGTTCCCCGTCGTCCCGGTGTCGGAGATGTAAACCCCGTAAACCCCGTTGCCGGAGATGACGTTGGCCGACCCGGCGACGATTCCTCCGACCGTGTTGTTCGTCGCACTGTTGGCGATGAACAGGCCGATATTGCCGTTACCCAGGGCGACAGCGCCGGTCCTGTCGGTACCGATGTCGTTGCCCTCGACGACGTTACCGGTTGTGCCCGATCCATAAATCTCCACGCCGTAGAGTGTATTGCCCGAGATGAGGTCGCTGCTGATCGTATTATTTGTCGCGCCGTCGAAGACGACGACGCCGATGTTGTTGGCCAGGGCGTGGGTGCCGGTCGAGTCGGTGCCGATGTTGTCGGCCGTGACGAGAGCGCCTGTTGTTCCGTCGATCTCGACGCCGTAGGAGCTGGCCGAGATGGTGTTCCCCTCGACGATGGACCCAGTCGCGTTGCTGGTGAGCCGAACCCCGTAGGCGCCATTGCCGGCCGCGGCGGTGCCTGCGCCGTTGACGCCGATGAAATCGCCGCTGATCTGGTCGTGAGCCCCGTCGACCAGAATGCCGCCGCTACCAAAGGAGTCGACCACGAATCCCTCGACCTCGCTGCCCGCGGCCGAGCTGGTCAGTTGCAGGCCAACGGCCGAGTAGCCCGCGTTGGCCCCATTGAGCACGACGCCCGGCGTGGCGTTCGGCAGGGTTCCGAGCAGGTGGACGGGCTGCGTGATGGTGGGCAGGGCCGAGTTCAGGTTGATCGTCACCTGCTGGTCGCCGTTGCCGCCGCTCAACGTGTTGAAATCGAAGACGATCGAGTTCGGGGTGCTGGTCGTGGCCGGCGTGGCGTCGGACGCGACGATCGCCGCGCGAAGCGAGCCCGGGCCGCTATCGGCGAGGCTCGTGACGCTGAAGGTCGAGAGCACCTGGCGGCCCTCGAGCGACTCGATCTGGAAGCGACGACGGCGCTCCTGCTGGCGAAGAGCGGCCCGGTCGTTCTTGCGGAGGCTGCGGAACCAGGAGGTAGACATGGCGGTAGATCCTCGATTGCTTGGGAGCGCACCCCTATCGGAGAGGCCGAACGACCGTCGCCCGACCACCACACCGCATTCGCGGGCCGCTTCAGTTTTCGCCGAGATCGCTGGGTGACGAGAGGCCGATGAGATTGGGCCTCGCGTCCGTCTCGCCCCACTCGGTGGATTGCCGGATCGCGTCGGGAACCGACATCCCGGGAGGGAAAAATCCGAGGATCAAAATTTCGCAAACTTTTCTGTTGAAGTGCCTTTCCGAAGATGAGATCACTGCGGGTCGACGGGATAGGGCGGGGTGGACGGAGCGGCCGTGGAATCGGAGCCGAGCCGGACGCGAGAATCGCCGGCGGGAGCCGGGTCCGACTCGCCGGCGATCCTGGACCCGAACGAGGCGGTTCGCCTCGCAGTCCCAGGATCGCTCCTCCGGGGCGGATCAATTGGCCCGGTTCGGGCCGCCGGCTGGCCTCGTTGAGGATCGCCTCGGCTCGGTTTCAATGTCGTCCTCACGCTCGGGCTCGGGGGCCGAGCGGACCGGTCGGCTGTCCTCGTTGAGGGCGCCCGCCTTCGGCTCGGAAGGCTCGACATCGGCCTCGGGCTCCGAGCGGACCGGCCTGCTGCTGTTGCAGCTCCTTGGCGTGATCCTGGGCGAATCGCCGTCGGGCTCGGGAGCTGCTCGACGCGTCCGGGCCGAGGATCGAGGCGCGGCGGGCGGTGTCGGCTCAGTAACCGTGGTGGCATCCCCGAAATCGTAATATTCGATAGGAGGTTGGCCAGCCGCCCGATTCGGGACCTGATCCGGGCGCTGGCGCTGGTCCAGCCGTCGAATCCAGCCGGTCGGCGAATCGAGGCGGTTCTGCAACGCGGTCAAACGACGCTCCAACTCGGCGACACGCCCTTCGAGCGAGCCCGGCTCCGGTGCGACGAAGCCGCCCGCTCCCCCCATATCTCCGGAACTCACGTCGGGGAGCGTCACCGCTGGCGGCACCGGCGGCGGGGCCGGGGCGGGCGACGGACGGGGGCGGGCGCCTCGCTCCGGCGCCTGGGCCAGCACGCCGACGCCCGTCGACACGACGGCGACCGCATAAGCGACACCCCCCTCTACTCAGGTCTGTCTATGGCCTGGAGAAGGGTTTTTCCGTTTTATGTGAGGAGCTTTACAACCGTTGCGCAGCCGCTGATAGGTCCCGTGATTCTTCGTAAGAAGCGTTTTCCTGTCGATCTGCGGAGAGTTGCGGCGAGACATTATCGGCCGATTATCCGACCGGAAAACCGAAACCCGAAAACCCACCTGGCACACCACTTGCGCTACCTAGTACACCAATAAGCGATTGCCTCCCCAATCGGATGAGGCGGCTCCTTCCGGGATCAAGCGTCCGTCAGGACGCATCAACATACGAGTTCCGGCGTACTCTGCCGAGGAGAACCAGTCATGCTGCGCGCCCTGAATATCAACAAGCCCGAAGCCGATTCGTCTCGCTCGCATCGTCGCCGTCACCAGTTCGTTCCGTCGATGAGCGGCGACCAGTCGAAGCTGGAAGAACGATCGTTACTCTCGGGGATGGGTGGAGCGGCGCATGCCGCGGTCGC
>DAIDJI010000700.1 GCA_027451455.1 Planctomycetales bacterium
AACCCTGAGAATGCGCGACAGGCACTTCGAGGACGGAAAGCCAGTCCCCGTTTTCTCAGGTTCTGCTACGGCCGGTCCTCGAAGACTTCCTGGGTGCGTGTTTCGCGCGCCTTCTCGGTGGCCTTGAGGATCTGGTTCTGCATCCGGATCACCTCGGCGACCTGGTTGACCACATCGACGAAGCTTTCCCACTGCGACATCTGGTCGAGGATCTCCTTCATCCTGGCGACGACCTGGCCGTGGAGCTTGCGCACGGTCTCCTCGCTGGCGATGGCCCGGTTCCCCTCGCCCGAGAGGGCCTGAAGGGCGCTTCTCAGCTCGATCATCGGGCCCGCGTTCAGCGCCCTGATCGGGTCGATAATCCCTTGCTGGAGCAGCCGGTGCGACTTCGGCGAGCCGACCTGGTTCA
This sequence comes from Planctomycetales bacterium, assembly GCA_027451455.1. Taxonomy (GTDB): domain Bacteria; phylum Planctomycetota; class Planctomycetia; order Isosphaerales; family Isosphaeraceae; genus JAKAUH01. The sequence goes on from DAIDJI010000700.1 coordinate 410, forward strand.
GCTTCATTTCCTGGAGTGCATCGCCGATCCGGTTGCCGATCTGGTCGAGGTGGCGGGCGGTCGCCTGGACGACCCGGGTGATCCTCGCGTGGTCTTCGGGTCTCGGCTTACCGTCGAGAAGGGGTCCCTGCTTCTCGATCGATTCGAGTGCGGCGATGAACTTCGTCCGCTCGGAACGCTGGCGGAGGAGGATCTCGTAGAAGAGTTCCTCGGGAGCGACAACCTGCAATTGCAGCGGCGTCGACCGGCCCGTTTGAGGGCCTCGGGCGCATTTGTCGTCGGCCTCGGCGAGGAACCGCAGAAGGGTCCCGGGCGTTGCGGGATCGGTCATCAGCGAGAGTTCGTGTCGCGCCTGGTGGTCGAGCGGCGGGCGACCGCTCTCCGAGGGGAGTGGGATCTTCACGGTTTCGTGCTTCGTTTTCGTCTGAGGCGACCGGTCTTTTTCGCCGGCGGCGGTGGTGCGGTCGAACTGGAGCCGGAGCGCGGCGAGCCCGATGTCGTCCGTCGCGGCGATCGAGAGCGGGATCGTCGCCACAGGGGTGACGTGGACGCCCACCCCCACCGCGCGCAGGGTCACGCGAGGATCTCGATCGCGCATCAGACCGATCGAGAAAAATGCCGGCTTCGATTCGAGGCCCGTTCCTTTTGAGGTCAGGCCGACTTCCAGTGTCGTCGCCTCGCGGAGGGTCCAGGCGGTGGCGAACGTCTTGTCATCGACCCTGCGCAGCGGCGGGGCGTTTCCCGACTGGATCTTGAGCCTTGCCTCGGCGAGCGGCTCGGTCCCGATCAGGGTCATCTCGATCTGGGTATCGGGCAGGAAGACGAGGTGGTGGCGGGGGTCGTCGATCGGTCGGAACCCCTGGTCGTTCGCGCCGGGTTCGCGGACGCGGACCTGCGTGGCGGCCAGCGCGGGGCGGTCGAGGCGATCAAGGACGAGCGGGTCGAGCCAGTCGTCGCCGCCGGTTAGCTCGAAGGTCGAGGTTGAGGCCGACGGTGGGAACTCGAAGCGGAAGTGGCCGGGCTCGGTCTCGACCATCACGGATACGTGGGTCTCGCCCGTCTCCGTCTTCTCTCGGATCGTGACGGATTGAGGGTTGACCGGATGCTCGGGCCTGTGTCGGAGAGCCAGCGGTTCGCCGCGTCCGCCGACGAGCCAGCGCCCCCCCTGCTCTGTCAGCATCGGGAGGTCGGAGCGGACCTCCAGAACGGCCCGTTCGTCCCGCGGAGCGACGATCCGGCCGCGGTCGTCGAGGCCCATTACGCTCAGATAAGTCTGCTGCGGCCAACGCTCGTTCGAGCCGCGGAGCCAGCGCTTGAGGCTCAATCGGGCGGCCTCGGGAGCCATAGCCGCGAAGGCCGCGGGGACGATCAGCGCCAGGACCAGCGCCGAGGCGTGCGCGGCGGTCCGTCGGCGGTTCCAGAGGCGTCGCCAGTCGGAAGCCGCCAGCGCCTCGGAGGCCATCCGGACGGCCAGGCGCACCATCGCCGGTGAGACGGTCGAGCCGGGCTGATCGAGCAGCATCGGAAGCTGCAAAACATCGGCGATCCACTGGCCGGTCCCGGGGCGGAACTGGTCGAGGGTCATCGCCAGTGCCAGTTCGTCGAGCCGGGCCGATCGCCAGCGTCGATATGCCCGGAGGCCCAGGAACGCGACGAGGCTGGTCGCCGCGATCGCGAGCAGGACCAATCGCGCCGGGCGGTCGAGCCGGAGCCACCAGTCGAGGAGGATCAGGACGGCCGCCGTCGCGACGACCGCCAGGGCAGCGTCGACGGCGAGTTCGAGTGCGAGCTGCCAGGTCAGCCGCCTTCGGATCCGCGCCAGTTCGGCACGCAGGGCCCGCTGCTCTTCCCGGAGCGACTCGATCGTCGGCAGTTCCATCGCGGTGGACACGATTGTGGACCTCGCGGATGCCTCGTCTCCGAACGAACGCGGGGATGATTCTAACCTCCGACGAACGTCGACGCGACCCCGTACATCCGTCCGAAGGCAAATTCCGGGCGGCCGGCCCGCGTTGACCGGGTGACTGTGCCTGGAAATACTTGTTTCATGGGCCGCGTTGGGTCGCGGCCGACCGAGCCCCTTGTTTGGGAGATCCTGTCATGTCCGATCACCCGGAGATCGAACGGTCCGCCGATATGGGCGGTGGGGCGTCGATCGGCGGCGAGGCGAGCGGGCCCCGGCTGGTCCACAAAGAGGGGGTCGCGTACGTCGAGGGGTGCGACGTGCCGATCTGGCGGCTGGAAATGGTGCGCCGGGCCGGCCGCAACCCGGCCTCGCTGATGAAGGTCTTCCCCACGCTGACGCCCGCGGCCCTCGACCTCGCCGCCGCCTACGCGAGACAGCATCGGGAGGAGATCGAGGCGATGATCCGCGAGCGTGGACCGGTGGCCGTTCCTCTCGAGGATGAGGGTGACGACGACGAGGCCGCGATCCGCGACGATCTTGATGAGGTCTTCGAGGAATTCGGCGAGGTCTTCCGGCGGCTCGCCCAATGAAGTACCTGAGCCTGAAGACGATCCTCATGATCCACGATCGCTCGCTCGACGATTACGGCGGCGATCCGGGCGTGCGCGATCGGGGGTTGTTCGAATCGGCGGTTGCCCAGCCGCGAGCCCGATTCGGCGGTGGCGATCTCTACCCGAGCCTCGCCGGGAAGGCCGCTGCGCTGGCGTTCTCTCTGGTGAAGAATCATCCCTTCTTCGACGGCAACAAGCGGACCGGCTACGGCGCCCTGCTGATGTTCCTCAGCCGAAACGACCATACGATCGATGGCACGCCCGACGAGCACGAGGCCGTCATCGTCGGGCTGGCCGCGGGCGAGATCGGCCGCGAGGAGTTCCTGGACTGGCTCGAATCGGTCATCGTCCGGAAAGGCGTGCCGAGGTCGAGGCGACCCCGGCCGCCGGAGGGCCCGCGCGGGTCGGAGTGAGCCCATCCGATTTCCGCGGCACGATCGGAAACCAGGCCGATCGGGTTGGCAGCTCACCGTTGCCTTGTGGAAAAAAATCAACCCGCGACACTAGTTGCAGGCTGGCGCGTTAATT
>DAIDJI010000701.1 GCA_027451455.1 Planctomycetales bacterium
GATCGAGCAGGTCCACGCCGCCCGGCCGACGGTCTTGATCGTCGGCTACGGCATGGCCGATTCGTTCGACGGCGAGCCCGGCCGCGCCCGGTTCGTCGCCGGGTTGAACCAGTTCCTCGACGAGATTGCCGACACCCACGCCCGGGTCGTTCTGCTCTCGCCGATCGCCTGCGATCGACCTTCCCCCGAGCTGCCCGACCCTGCGCCCCACAACGCAATGATCGAGCTCTACGCCCGATCGATTGCTGAGGTCGCCCAGAGTCGAGGCGCCCGGTTCCTCGATCTCTTCAGACCGACCCGCGATCGCGAGTCCCGCGCACCGATCACCGATGACGGGGTCGTCCCCAACGAGGCCGGCTCTCGGTTCCTCGCGGGCGTGATCGTCCGCGAGCTCGATCCCTCGGCCCCACACGAGGTGCCCCACGTCGAGGCGAAGGGCCCGCACTTCCGGATCACCCGCCCGACGCTCGCCGTCCTCGGCGACGGGACCGCCCGAACGCTGATCGATACCACGATCGTGGTCAAGGCGCCGGGCCTACCGGCTGGCCGGCACGAGTTGCGGATCGAGGGCCGCCCGATTGTCTCGAAAACGGCCGAGGAATGGGCCGCGGGTGTCGCGATCGACGACCTTCCCGACCGTGACCGGGTCGAGCGGCTTCGGGCGGCGATCCACGCGAAGAATCGGCTCTTTTTCCATCGATGGCGTCCGCAAAATATCACGTATCTGTTCGGCTTCCGCAAGCACGAGCAGGGGAACAACGCGGTGGAGATCCCCCGGTTCGACCCGCTCGTCGAGGAGCAGGAACGAGCGATTGCCCGCCTGCGAAGGCCGGTCGGACGTGAATGCGAGCTGATCCGCGTCGAGGGGTAAGCCGCTGGCGACACCCCGCCCGAACGTGATGGAATGGAGGTTGTGCGATCGCGCCGCCGACCGGAGCCGCCGCCATGGACCTTCAAGCCATCCTGGAACGTCTGCGTGCCGAGGGCCCGGCTCTGCGCGAGAAATACCGGATTGCGTCTCTCGCCGTATTCGGCTCGATGGCCCGAGGAGAGGCCCGCGAGGGGAGCGATGTCGATGTCCTGGTCGAGTTCGAGGGCCCGGCCGATTTCCGCCGCTTCATGGGCTTGAAGCTCGACCTGGAAGACCTGATGCTCCGACCGGTGGACCTCGCAACCCCCGAGATGATTCGGTCGGCCATGCGCGGGCGCGTCGAGGCGGACCTGGTCCGGATCGATGACCCGACGGGCGAGGCCGCCGGCCACACCGGGATGCGAAGAGGATAACCCGACGAATGAGGAACACGATGCGAATCCTGCTCGCCGCGATCATCCTGCTGATCCCCGCCGCTGCTCGGGCGCAGAGGGCGCCCTTCCCAATCCCCGATCCCGATCCCGAGATCGAGCGGAAGTCGTTCATCGTCGCTGATGGATTCGAGGTGAATCTGTTCGCGGCCGACCCAACCATCGCCAAGCCGATCCAGATGAACTTCGATCCCGCCGGCCGGCTCTGGATCGCCAGCTCCGAGGTCTATCCGCAGATCAAGCCCGGACAGGAAGCCGACGACAAGATTCTCGTCCTCGAAGATCGCGACGGAGACGGACGCTCCGACAGGACCTCGATCTTCGCCCGCGGTCTGCTGATCCCGACCGGCGTCGAGCCAGGCGATGGCGGGGCCTACGTCGCCAATAGCACCGAGCTGCTTCACCTGGCCGATACCAACGGCGACGGCCAGGCCGACCGGACCCGCGTGGTTCTCTCGGGGTTCGGGACCGAGGATACCCACCACATTTTGCACACCCTTCGGTGGGGATATGACGGCGCCCTGTATTTTAACCAGTCGGTTTATATTCATAGTCACATCGAGACACCGCACGGGGTCCGGCGGCTGGGCGGCGGCGGGATCTGGCAGTTCCGGCCCGAGACGATGCAACTGGAAGTCTTCATCCGTGGTTTGGTCAATCCCTGGGGCCACCATTTCGACCGGTGGGGTCAATCGTTCGCGACCGACGGAGCCGGCGGCGAGGGAATCAATTACTGCATCCCGGGTGCGTCGTACTTCTGGGCGGTCGGCGCCGAGCGGATCTTTCCTGGGCTGAACCCGGGGAGCCCGAAGTATTGTGGGCTGGAGGTCGTCTCCGGCCGGGCGATGCCCGAGTCGTGGCAGGGGAACCTGCTCACCAATGATTTCCGAGGCAATCGCGTCTGCCGGTTCGTCCTTAGCGACGACGGCGCTGGCTTCGCGGCTCGCGAGCAGACCGAGTTGATCAAGACGAAGCACGTCGCCTTCCGGCCGATCGATATCAAGATAGGGCCCGACGGCGCCATCTACATTGCCGACTGGTATAACCCGATCATCCAGCACGGCGAGGTCGACTTTCGTGACCCGCGCCGCGACCATACCCGAGGCCGAATCTGGCGCGTCTCCGCGAAGGGCCGGGCGCCGGTCGCCCGGCCGAAGCTGGTTGGTGCCGAGACCGGAGCCTTGCTCGATGAGCTGAAGTCGCCCGAGCAGTGGACGCGCGACCGGGCCCGACGCGTCCTTCAGGAGCGGGGCGCTGCGAAGGTCTCGGGGACGCTGGCGGCCTGGGTCGCTGCGCTCGATCGCAAGGATCCGAAGTACGACCACCATCGGCTCGAAGCCCTCTGGACCTCCGAGGCGCTCCGCGAGATTGACCCGGCGCTGCTCGGCGCGTTGCTCCGCTCGGACGATCCGAGGGTCCGCGCGGCGGCGGTCCGGGTTGTTCCTGGGGCGAGGGAGAAGCTCGCCGAACCGGTCGAAATGCTGGGCGAGCGCGTTCTTGACGAGAACCCGAGGGTCCGGCTGGAAGCCGTTCGGGCGCTCGCGGCGTTCCCGGGCGTCCGATCGGCGGAACTGGCGATGTCGGCCCTCGATCGGCCGGTCGACCGATTTCTGGAATACGGGCTCTGGCTGACGGCCCGGGAGCTGGCGGCCGACTGGCTCCCGGCGATGCAGGCCGGACGGTTCTCCTTCGGCGGACATCCCGAGCGGGCGGTCTTCGCCCTGCTGGCGGTCGCGACGCCAGAGGCCGTCACCCCGCTCCTTACGATGCTCCGCGACGGGAAGGTTCCCAGGGACCAGGATCCGAAGGTGCAGGACTTCATCGCGACCCGGGGTGGGCCGAAGGAACTGGGTGCGGTGCTCGACCTGGTCGTCCGCGGCGAATCCCTCCCGGCCGCGCGTCGGGTCGCGTTGCTCGACCTGCTCGCTCGCGCCTCTCGACAGCGGAAGCTCGTCCCATCGGGCGACCTGACGCGGATCGTCCCGCTCCTGACCGGACCCGACGAGGCGCTCCGAGCCTCGGCGCTCCGAGCGGCCGGCGCGCTGCGGTCGAACTGCTTGAACACGGTGAACAGCACCAGGCCGATGACCAGCCAGATTGCGACCTTGGAAAACCATTGATTGTTC
>DAIDJI010000702.1 GCA_027451455.1 Planctomycetales bacterium
ATTTGCGCATGTTGTGCCGGCTCCCGGATCTCAGGGTGTTCATCGCGGTGACCGAGGTCCCGATTGGGACGGAGAAGAATCGAATGGACGGAATTTAACAATCGGATTTCGTCCGGTCAAGAAGTTGCTCCCGATTTTTTCAAGCCTGCTTTCCGCTGTTCGATCCGAAGGCCCATCACCCCGCGCTCTCGCGACTCGCCCTCGAAGCGGGGAAAGGTTAAACTTAAGGACTGAGAGTCCCTGACAACCACCTCCGGCAGATTGAGACGGCGATGAGCGGACGTCCGACGAGAGAGCCCCAGTCGAGCCAGACCCGCGAGATCGGCGGCGTGACCCTTCATCTTAGCTCCCCGGACTCCACCGATCAGAACTGGATCGGGCAGGACGTGGTCCTTCGACAACTCTTGGCTTGCTGGCTGGTTGTCGATCCGAGGGATCTGCCGCTCTCGCCCCGGCTTACCGGCCCGCCGGGGATCGGCAAGACGACCCTGGCGATGGCCGCGGCCCGTCTCCGGAAGCAGCCCCTCTTCATCAACCAGTGCACCGCCGATACCCGGCCCGAGGACCTGATCGTCACGCCCGTCCTCGCCGAGAAGGGGAGCATCGCCTATCATGCCTCGCCGCTCGTCTCGGCGATGATCGTCGGCGGCGTCTGCGTCCTTGACGAGGGGAACCGGATGAATGAGAAGTCGTGGGCGAGCCTCGCCGCGCTTCTCGACCACCGCCGGTATGCCGAGAGCATCGTCGCCGGGATCACGATCCCCGCCCATCCCGACTTCCGCGTCTGCGTGACGATGAACGAGGACGAATCGACTTACGAGATCCCCGACTACATCCTCTCTCGACTCCAGCCGACCCTCGGCCTCGGCTTCCCGACCCGCGACGACGAGATGGAGATCCTGAAGTATCACCTCCCGTTCGCCGAGACCGAGCTGCTGGCCCTGACCGTCGAGTTCCTTCAGCAAGCCCACAAGCTGAAACTCGATTTCTCGCCCCGAGACGGAATCAACCTGCTCCGGTTCGCCGTCAAGAGGATGGCACAGGACGCTCGCCACCCGATCGGCCGCGACGCCGCCTGGCGTGAAGCGCTCTTCTGCGTCCTCGGCGAGGAGGCCGCCGACCTGGAGAATCTCGCCCGCAAGCGGCGCCGGGCGATGGGCGGTCAGCACGCCCCGATGGGGCTGGGCGACCTCTTCTTCGACCCCGACGACCCGCTTCACCCCGATGCCGAGATCGACCCGTTCGACGACGAGGATGAGGACGAGGACGGCCCTTTCTGAACACAGTCATCGGCGATCGCGGCCGGGCCTGATCGAGGTTAGGATGGGGTGGTCATCGTACCCAGGGTGGAGCATGAACGAACCACGATCGACCGCCGACGACTTCCTGACGATCGGACCGAACATCCGGGTCCTTCCGATCATCCACGGCTCGGGCGACTTCGCCATCCAGGTGCGCGAAGAACTGCTAGCGCGGCCCTACGACTGCGTTGCGATTCCGCTCCCGCCCTCATTCCAGGACGAGGTGGAATCGGCCGTTGAGCGGCTTCCAAATGTCTCGGTCGTGGTCCAGGTCGATGCCGAGACCGAGGACGAGTCCGACGAGAATTCGGGCCCCGGGTACAGCTACGTCCCAATCGATCCCTGTCAGGGGGTGATTGCGGCGATCCGAACGGCGATGGGCGAGCGGATGGCGATCGAGTTCATCGACCTGGAGACACCCCGGTTCGTCTCGGTGACCGGGACGTTCCCCGACCCATATGCCCTCAAGCGAGTGACGCCCGACCGATTTGCCGCAGCGATCCTCGCAGCCGTCCCGCCCCCGGCGCCCGGGCAGGTCTCCGACCGCATCCGATGGATGGCCGCCCGGCTCCGCGAGCTGGAGTCGAAGCACCGCCTGATCCTGCTTGTCTGCTCGATCCTTGACTGGCCCTGGATCCGGGACGCCTACGTCCGAAGGCTCCCTCCGCCCGAGCCGACCTCGTTCTTCTCTCCGATCCAGACGTTCCCGGTCGATCCCCGAACCCTGATCTTCGCCCTCGGCGAGCTTCCCTACCTTACTGCGCTCTACGAGCGGGGACGCCGTGAGCTGACGCCCGACGACAACCTCTCCGTCGACGGCGTCAAGGAAATGGTGCTCGACGCACGCCATCGTCTAAAGCACAAGCTGCCGAAGATTGCGGCCCGGATCACACCGCAGGTCCTCTCGGTCTACTTTCGTTACGTGCGTAACCTCTCGCTGATCGATCGACGGCTGACCCCCGACCTCTACACGCTGATCGTCGCCGCGAAGCAGACAGCCGGCGACGACTTCGCACTGGCCCTCGCCGAGACGGCCCGCGAATACCCGCATGCAGACGACGAGCCGCCGGCCTTCGGCGATCCGGGGGCGGTTCGGATGGGCATCCATCGCGGGGACGTCCCGATCTGGGGGCCCGGCCCGATGGTCAGTCGGCTGCCCGGCCAGTCGATGAGTTGGCGTCATTGCGAGCTAAGACCCCAGCCGACGCGCGAGGAGCAGACCCGATGGCTCCAGCGCTGGGATCCGTTCGGGATGTGCTCGTGGCCGCCCGAGGACGACCGGATCGAGAGCTTCCACCGACACGTCCGCGACCAGGCCAGGGCGATCCTCGGAGCCGACCTAGCCCGCACCGAGAAGTTCACCACGAGTGTTCGCGACGGCATCGACATCCGCGAGACTCTGCGGAACTGGCATACGGGCGATCTCTACGTGAAGGTCGTCCCGCCGAGCCGGGGTTCCATCGAGGTGGTCGTTTTCCTGTTCGATGTCCCAGCCGACCCCGAGCGCTATCCCAACCGGACAACCTGGTACGCCGAGCATTCCGAGGAATCGACGCTGGCCTTTTATGCCACCGACCCGTTCAAGACAATGGTTGGGCCCGGGATCGCGCAGGCCGAGTACGGCGGGGCGCTCTTTCTGTTCCCGCCCCGAACGATCCCGGACATCTGGAGCGATCCTCGGCTTGACTTCACCACGACGATGGAGGAACGTCTCCTCAGTGCGGCCTTCCTGCACAGCAGAGACAGGCACGTTGCGGTGGTGAGTCCGAGGATTCCACCCTCGTCGTGGCGGCGGCTGGCCCGGCGATTCCGACGCAAGATCGTCCATTTGCCGTTGAAGCGGTTCAGCGGTCAGCTACTGGAACGGCTCCGGACCTTCCATGTCCTCAACGGCAAGCAGGTCCGATCGTACGCCGCGGACTTCATCCGCGACCTCTAGCGAACGCCCCCGGGTCGTCGCATCCGACGAGGAGAGATCATTGACTTCCATCCCTCTGATCGCCCTGACGGCCGCGCTGGCCCAGGCCCCCGAGGCACCGGCGAGGCCCTTCGACGCCCCGAAGTACGGCCTGAGCGCCAAGATCCCCGCCGCCTGGAAGATCGTCGAGCGCGAGAAGGATGAGCGG
>DAIDJI010000703.1 GCA_027451455.1 Planctomycetales bacterium
ATCCCCGCTGCATTGGTCGCATTTGGCTGAGACTTGCGGCAAATGCCATCCCCAAGCAGCCAAAGACGTTGAAGAGAGCGTCCACGGACAAGCCATCGCGGCGGGGCACCGGGATGCTCCCACCTGCACGGATTGTCATTCCGAGCACAAGATCGTAGCCCTTAAGAGCACCTCACCCCTCCCCTTTGTCTGTCGCATCACGCCGTATCCGCGATTGGCGAGTGCCTCGGCAATCGATTGGATCTTCGAGTGGTCGAGGTCGATCGCGTCAAGAACGGCCGCCTCGCCCGCCTGGTTCCTGCGTGCGTAAACCAGCACGCCGTCGATTTTTCCCAGTTTGCATTCCTCGGTGGCGATTCCCACGTTTTCCTCCTTCCTTACCGTCGAAAAGCAGCCGGTCAGGCCCGTCGACGATCGACGATCCGCGACGAGCCCCGGACCAGTGCCAGGCCCAGCAAGGCGCCGGCGCCAAGGGCCAGCGCGACAACCCCGGGCGTGATCGCCGGCTCCCATTTGCCGAGCGGTTGATACTCCATCTCCGGACGTCCTTTTTCAACGCCGCGCGGCCCCTCGCGCAGGGCCATCTGCATGACCTGCGCCAGATGCAGGGCGCCTCGGTCGGTCAACCCGGCGATTTGCTCCCGGCAACTGAACCCGTCGGCGATGATCAATTCGTCGTCGGCTGAATCGCGGACGGCCGGGAGCAGGACCCGCTCGCCGATCGCCACCGAGACGTCATAGTGTCCCGCCTCGAAGCCGAACGAGCCGGCCATCCCGCAGCATCCCGAGTTCAGGAGCTCGAAGTCGAGGCCCATGTCCTTCAGGACCGAGACCTCGTGTTTGAGCGTCATGACGTGCGTATGGTGGCAATGGCCATGGACCTTCGCCTTGCGACGGAGCTTCGGTAGGCGGTATCCGGGCGCCTTTTTGTTGAGAAATTCGGCGAGAGTGAAGAAGTTGTCGTGCAGTCGGTTGGCGTCCTCATCCATCGGGAAAAGGTTACGCATTTCGTCGCGGAAGACAGCGACGCAGCTCGGTTCCAGGCCAACAAACGGAATCCCTGCCTCAATCTCCGGGCGGAGCCTGTCGAGGATCTCGCGGAGCAGGCCCTTGGCGGTGTCGAGCATCCCGAAGTCGTAGAGCGGACGACCGCAACAGAGCGACGGCCGAGGGACGATCACCCGGAAGCCGGCGTCCTCGATCACCTCGACGGCCGCCTTCAGGGTCTGGGGGTGGAAATGGTTGTTGAACGTGTCGGCCCAGAGGATGACACCGGGCCGCCCGACGTTCCGGACCGTCCTCCCGGACCACCATTCCTTGAACGTCTGGGGAGCGAACGCGGGCATCTTCCGTCGGGTCGAGATGCCCCCCAACCACTGGAGAACCTTGCCGACGCCCGGCGCGTGGGTCATCGCGTTGACGACCCCTGGCATCCACGAGGCGAGCCGGGCCCACCAGTAGATCCACCCCATCGCGTAGGCGTGGCGGGGCCGCAATCGCCCCTCATAGTAATGCGAATAGAATTCTGCCTTGTACGTCGCCATGTCGACGTTGAGCGGGCACTCGGTCCGGCATCCCTTGCAGGCCAGGCAGAGGTCGAGCGCCTCGCGGACCGGTTCCGCTTTCCAGAGTCCCTTCATCGGGTCGCCCTGAAGCATCTCGAAGAGGAGATGCGTTCGGCCTCGGGTCGAGTGCATCTCTTCTTTTGTGACCATGTAGCTCGGGCACATGGTCCCCGATTCTTCCTTCCGGCACTCGCCGACGCCGACGCAACGCTCGGTCGCATAGGCAAAACTGCCGTGGTCGTCGGGGAACTTGAAGTGTGTCTCAAGCTGGGGCGGATTGTAGGTCGGGCCCATGCGCAAGTTCTCGCCCGGCAGCGCGGGGTTGACCACGCGATGCGGGTTCATCTTGTTGTCCGGGTCCCAGATCGCCTTGAACTCGCCGAAGGCGTGGACCAGTTCGGGGCCGAACATTTTCGGCAGGAGGGCGGCCTTGGACTGGCCGTCGCCGTGTTCGCCCGAGATCGAGCCGCCGTACCGCGCGACCAGGTCGGCCGCCTCGTCGAGGAACGACCGGAAGTGGCGGACGCCCTCGTGCGTTTTTAGATCGAAATCGATCCGTGTGTGGACGCATCCCTGGCCAAAATGCCCGTACAGCGAGCCGTCGTAGTCGTACCGCTGAAGCAGCTTGCGCAGGTCGCGAAGGTAGTCGCTGAGCTTGAGCGGATCGACGGCCGAGTCCTCCCAGCCCTCCCAGGCGTCAGGCCGGCCGGGGATCCTCGCCGTGGCGCCCAGACCGGACTCGCGGACCTTCCACAAATGCTCTTCCTCGGCCTCGTCGTCGAACAGCTTCATCGACGGAGTATTACCCAACGATTCGAGCCTCGACATCAGTGCGTGAGCCTTCTCGTCCGCCTCATCCTTGGTCTCGCCACCAAACTCGACGAGCAGCCAGCCGCCACCGGGCGGCAGAAGCTGCACGTCATCCGGGTGAATGCCCTTGGTCTTCATGTCCTTCACGAGGATGTCGTCGAGCCCTTCCAGGCCGATCGGTTTCGCATCAAGGATCTCGCCGACGTGCGCGCCGGCCTCAAAGACGTCGGGATAACCGAGGACCAGAAGCGACCGCATCGGCGGGCTGGGGACGAGGTGCAACTGTGCCTCGAGGATCGTCACACAGGTTCCTTCTGTGCCCCCGAGCGCCCGAGCGACGTGGAAGCCGTTCTCGGGGAGGAGGTCATCGAGGTTGTATCCTGAGACCCGTCGCGGGATTTTCGGGTATCGGGCACGAATGAGGTCGGCGTATCGGTCGCGCAGGGATTTTAACCTCGCGTAGATTTCGCCCCGACGACCGCCGGCCTGGATGATCCGCTCCAGCTCCATCTCACTGGTCGGGCCAACGGTCATCCTTGTGCCGTCGTAGAGCAGGATCTCGAGCTCGTCAATCTGGTCGGACGTCCGGCCGGTTCCGAGTCCGATGAGTGAGTGGACACCGCACGAGTTGTTGCCGATCATCCCGCCGAGGGTGCAGTGGTTGTGGGTCGAGGGGTCGGGCGCGAAGGTCAGCCCGTGCTTCTCGGCCTCGTCCCGGAGCTTGTCGAGCACACACCCGGGCTGCACCCGGGCGAGCTTACGGTTGGGGTCTACCCAGAGAACCTTGTTCAGATACTTGGACCAGTCCATCACAACGGCGATGTTACAGCATCCTCCAGTCAGACTGGTTCCTCCGCCTCGCGAGAGGACTGGGGCGCCGTGGCGATGGCAGACCTCGATGGTCGCGATCGCGTCGTCGTAGGTCCTCGGGATGACGACGCCTATGGGAACCTGCCGATAATTCGATCCGTCGGCCGCGTAAAGCGAGCGGCTGCCGTCGTCAAACCGGACCTCGCCCGTGACTGTCGCGCGGAGGTCGCGGGCCAG
>DAIDJI010000704.1 GCA_027451455.1 Planctomycetales bacterium
CCTTCGGCATCGCCATTCTTGTCGTTCTGGGGATCTCCAGTTTTCGACATGGCCGGCCCGCTCCGGCCGGCCGGCCGGTCTGGAAACCATCGACCCATGGAACGCGCGACCGTAGCCAATCGGTGGAACCTGGAACTGATCGAGGAATACTACGAGCGATGGCGGAAGGATCCGGCGTCGGTCGAGGACTCCTGGCGGTTCTTTTTCGAGGGGTTTGAGATCGGCCAGCAAGGCCTTGGCAGTGGGCCGCCCGGAACGGCCGCAGCCGACCTCGACCCGGCTCGAGCGCAGGCGGCCGTGACCCGACTGATCGACGCCTATCGCGAACTGGGCCACTACCTCGCCGACCTCGACCCCCTGGGACTGGCCCCTCGGAACGAATCCCACGAACTCCTGGACCTGACCGCTTTCGGCTTGACCGAGGCCGACCTTGATCGAGCCTTCTACAGTCGCGTTGTCAACGAGGACGGCGGCTCCTCGACTCTTCGTGAACTCCTTGATGCCCTCCGCCAGACCTATTGCGGAACCATCGGCGTGGAGTTCATGCATATTCGCGACACCTCGATCCGAAAATGGCTCCTCGATCGAATGGAGCCGACCCGCAATCATCCGGGGTTCGACATCCGCAAGAAGCGGCGGATCATCTACAAGTTGAATGCCGCCGAGCTTTTTGAGACGTTCCTCCATCGGAACTACGTCGGTCAGAAGCGGTTCTCGCTCGAAGGGGGCGAGATGCTGATCCCGCTCCTGGACGCGATCATCGAGCGTGCCGGCTCGCTCGGTGGGGTCCGTGAGATCGTCATGGGGATGCCGCATCGGGGGCGGTTGAACGTCCTCGCGAACATCCTCCACAAGCCGTACGGAATGATTTTCAACGAGTTCGAGGGAAGCAAGCCCGAGAGCGTCGGCGGCGATGGCGACGTCAAGTATCATCTGGGCTTTTCGGCCGAACACGTCACGGTCGACAAGCAAAAGATCCACCTGACGCTGACCCCCAACCCGAGCCACCTTGAGGCGGTCGACCCCGTGGTTCAGGGTCGGATGCGGTCGAAGCAGCGTCGGTTCCATGACGAGGGGCGGAGGGTCGGCCTGCCGATCCTGATCCATGGTGACGCCGCCTTCGCCGGCCAGGGGCTGGTCGCCGAGACCTTGAACCTCTCGCAGCTTCCCGGCTACCGGACCGGCGGCACGATTCACATTGTCGTGAATAACCAGATTGGCTTCACGACCGCGCCGAGCGATAGTCGGTCGACCCGGTACTGCACTGACGTCGCCAAGATGATTGAGGTCCCGATCTTCCACGTCAACGGCGAGGATGTCGAGGCTGTCGTCGCGGTCGCCGAGCTGGCGATCGACTTCCGACAGGCGTTCGGCAAGGATGTGGTGATCGACCTGGTCTGCTACCGACGGCACGGCCACAACGAGGGGGACGAGCCGGCGTTTACCCAGCCTCTGATGTACGATCGGATTCGCGACCGTCCGACCGTCCGCGACCTCTACACGCAGCGGCTGGTCAGCCAGGGCGATCTCTCGGCCGAGGAGGCCGAAACGATCGCCGAGACATTCGAGGAGAAGCTCAAGGAGGTCTTTGAGGAGGTCCGTCACGGAGCCGTCGAGGCGGCGCCTCGGTACGGATTCTCCGGAGCATGGAAGGGGCTCACCGAGCGGTTCTCGTTTGAGCCCATTGATACCGGCGTCTCGTTCGAGACGCTCCGCCAGATCGCTGACCGGGTGGTCTCTGTTCCCGAGGGGTTCGAGGTCAATCCGAAGCTCGCTCGGGTGCTCTCGGCCCGGCACAAATCGGTCGTGGAGAAGGGTTCGGTCGACTGGGGGACGGCCGAGATGCTCGCCTTCGGCTCGCTCCTCTGGGAGGAGACGCCGGTTCGGCTGAGCGGCCAGGATAGTCGCCGCGGGACATTTAGCCAGCGGCACTCGGCGCTGGTGGATGCCCGGACCGGCGACCGATATATCCCCCTGAACAACCTCCGCAGCGGCCAGGCACAGTTTTGCGTCTATGACAGCCTCCTCTCCGAGGCGGCCGTACTGGGCTTCGATTACGGCTACTCGCTCGACGAGCCGCACATGCTGATCATGTGGGAGGCGCAGTTCGGCGACTTTGCCAACGGGGCTCAGGTCATCATCGATCAGTTCATCACCTCGGCAGAGTCGAAGTGGGGGCGTGCCAGCGGGCTGGTGATGCTCCTGCCGCACGGCTACGAGGGACAAGGGCCCGAGCACTCGAGCGCCCGGCTGGAGCGGTTCTTGCAGCTCTGCGCCGAGGAGAACATCCAGGTTGTGGTTCCGACCACGCCTTCGCAATATTTCCACCTCCTCCGCCGCCAGGTTCGGCGGGAGTTCCGCAAGCCTCTGATTGTGATGACGCCCAAGAGTCTGCTGCGGCACAAGCTGGCGGTCTCACCGGTGGAGCACCTGGCGGTCGGCCACTTCCGCGATGTCCTGGACGACCCGACCGTCCCGGAGAGGGCGCGTCGGGTCCTCCTCTGCTCGGGGAAGATCTACTACGACCTGCTCGCTCGTCGAACGGAGCTGGCGACCCGCGACGTGGCGATCATTCGGGTCGAGCAACTCTATCCCTGGCCGGCAGAGGAGCTGAAGTCGGTCCTTGACCGATACCCCTCGGCCCGCGAATGGGTCTGGGTCCAGGAAGAATCGCAGAACATGGGGGCCTGGACGTTCGTCTCGACCCGGCTCCAGGAGATGCTGGGCCGGCCGATTGCCTATGTCGGCCGCGACGCGAGTGCCAGCCCGGCCACCGGCTCGAAGGTCGTTCACGATCGCGAGCAGGCCGAGATAGTCGAGGCTGCCGTTGGTGCCGAGGTGCCGCACCTGGTCACGGCGATTGGAAAGAGATAGTCGCGAGGCGGGCCCAGCCGGGGTCCGCATCGACGCTTCGGACGGCGGGCCCTGCCCGTCGATGGAAGGCCCGCGACGGTGGGCGAGGCCCACCGGATCCCCGAATCCCTGGTGGAATTCCAATGGCCGCCGCCCTACCGATCACCGTGCCCAGCGTGGGCGAATCGATCTCCGAGGGGATCGTCTCGAAGTGGCTGAAGGCGAATGGTTCGTCCGTGAAGGAGGGCGAGCCGTTGCTGGAATTGGAGACCGACAAGGCGACGAATATCGTCCCCTCGCCGGGTTCCGGCGTCCTGAAGATCAGCGCCGCCGAGGGGGACACGGTCGCCATCGGCGCCACGATCGGGACGATCGACCCCTCGGGCACGCCGACAGCCGCAGCGCCGGTCTCCAAGGCGAACGGCCCCTCGGCCTCGGCTTCGGCCTCGACCGCTGCGGCGGCTGAAAAGCCCAACGGCTCGGGTGCCGGTGCGTCGGGAGATCGCCCGGCCTCGCCGGCCGTCCGCCGGATTGCGGCCGAGGAGCATCTCGATCTGGACCGCGTT
>DAIDJI010000705.1 GCA_027451455.1 Planctomycetales bacterium
ATTCCGGGCCCGAGGGCGGCGCGATCGTGGGCGAGATTCGGAACATGAGTACCGAGGAGCTTGCGAACCTTGCCGCCCAACGTCGCGCGTCCGAAGACTGACGAGATCCTCGCCGAACTCGCCGGCGCAGGGTTCGAGACGATGCACGGGACCTGGACCACGCTCGATGTCGACGGAGTCCGAATCGCCCTCGGCGGGACCTCGGCGCCCTGGGGGCCGGACGTGGATCCGTCGGCGATGCCTTCGGCCGATTTCCGCATCCTTTTGAGCCACTCGCCGGACCGATTCTACCGGGCCTCGCGGTTGGGGATCGAGCTGATGCTCTCGGGCCACAACCACGGCGGACAGATCCGGCTCCCGATCGTGGGGGCGGTCTTCATGCCGAGTGTCTACTCCCGACGCTTCGACCGCGGCTTCTTCCGCCGCGGACCGACGCTGATGTATGCCAGCGACGGGATCGCCGGGATGCACCCCGTCCGCTACGGATGCCCGCCGGAAGTTGCGCGGATCGTTCTGCGATCGGCGAATATTGAAGGGACGACCGCCCACTCGCGCCGGAGGGTGGTGCGATCGCGGGCCTGAGGGATCGATGATTCACCACAGAGGACACAGAGAGAAGACCGAGGAGATTCGGGCGGCTTTTTGTTCCCTGTGGCGAGTCCTTCGGAACCGATAGAATGGCGGAGTCGCCGCTCGCTTTGTCTCGCTCGGAGGATCTCGGAGATGCCCTCACCGTTCCCGGGCATGGACCCTTATCTTGAGGATCCCGGATTGTGGCCGGAGGTTCATCACAACCTCATCTCGGAAATCCAGGCTCAGTTGACCCCACGATTACGGCCGAACTACGTCGTCCGGATCGAGGAGCGGGCCTATATTACCCATGAGGAAAATGGGCACTCACGGCCCCAGCAGCGCGTCCCGGACGTCGAGATCCTGACCCGTCCCGGCCGGCAGAAGACACGATCCTCGAAGGGGAAGGGAAGCGGGACGACCACCCTGGATTACCCCGAACCGGTTGTCGCCACGACGTGGTTCGAGGAGGAGATCCACGAAGCCTTCCTGAAAATCATCGATCGCCGATCGCGCGATGTCGTGACCGTGATCGAACTGCTAAGCCCGGCGAACAAGGTGCCCAACTCGCCCGGGGGCGAGAGCTTCGAGGAGAAGCGTCTCGAGGTGATGCATTCCAGGAGTCACTGGGTCGAGATCGACTTGCTCCGCGGCAAGCGGATGGTGCCCGTACCCAAAACGGTCGGGCCGCATCAGTATCTCATCCATATTTCCCCCGAGCATCTCCGGCCCCAGGGAAGGCTCTGGGGAATCCGACTGGATCAGCGGCTCCCTCCGATCCCAATCCCGCTGAAGCGCGGCGAGCCAGACGCGCGACTCGACCTTCAGGCGGCGCTGGAGGCAACCTATGACCGGGCCGGTTACGACATGGAACTGGACTACCGCAAGCCGCCGAGGCCGAAACTCGATGCGAAGCTCTCGGCCTGGGCCGATGAACTGCTGAAATCGAAGGGCCTGCGTTGATCCCGGGTCAGATATAGACCCGTCGATTGTAGATATACCACTCGACCAGCAGCACGCCGAGGGCGAGCAGGGCGAAGTACCACCAGATGTCCTTCTGGACCTGGGGGGCCTTGCCGGTGCCGGTGACGGGGTTGTACCCGATCTTGATCTTGTACGACTCCTGCATCGCCTCGGGCGTCCCGTCGGGGACCAGGCCGCGTGGAGCGAGGTCGCTTTCGCGGAAGTCGAAGAGGTTCACCGCGAACGGCAACCGGCCCGAGGGCTCCCACCGCGCCAGGTACATCCCGGCCTTATCGGCATCCTGGTAGATGAACGTCCCCTGCGGCGACCGCGAGACGCGAACGTCGGACCGCGCGGCCGAGTCCACGGCAATCTCCTTGCTAATCGTCTCGGCATGCAGGACGACCGGTTGGCCGGGGCGGGCGGTCTCGTCGCCGCCTCCCTCGCGCACGTTCCCGAGCGCCTGGATGCTGTTCAGCACGAAGAGCGGGAAGCTGATGTAGCGGAACCAGGTGGTGTTGGGAACGTCGCCTTCGATCAGCGGGAAGGTGACGACGGCGTCCGTGAACCCCTCGCGGGGTGCGAGAAACGCGAGCGGGCCCTGGTTGCTCTCGATCAGGTTCCGGGAACCGGCCGGCGGCTCAACGATCCTCGCACTCGCGACGAAGACCAGCGAGAGGTCGCGGATATACTGCATCATCGGGTGGCCGATGTCCCAGTCGAGGATAACCGGCTGCTGGACGTCCTTCGCCTTTTCATAGGCCGGGCCTGGCGGCAGGGCACCAAAATAGAGGGTGTTGGCCTGCGGAGGGGAATCGGGCCGGACGCCGTCGTAGAGGATCAGGTCGTATCGGCCGCCCCGGATCTCGCTCGCGGCGGCTGCGGCACGGGCCTCGTCGGGGGTCATCACGGCGACGTCGGCACGCTCCTCGACCAGCGGGGTTTTCAGTGTGTCGATCAGGTAACGATTCCCCGAGGTGACCGCCAGCACCTGCGCCTTTCGGGTCGTCCCGACGACCGTGAAGGCCCGATCGTCGACCGGGAGCGCATCCTTGACCGTCAGCCGGACCTCGAACGGGGCCAGACCGGGGTCGGTCAGGTCGAACTTGAACGCCTGGTCGGTCTGCGGGGGGATCTTGAGGGCGATCGCGTCGACGAGTTCCCCGGGGTCGCCGGGCTTGTCGACGGCGTGTCGATAGAGCTGGGCCTCGGTGACAGCCTCCTCGCTCCGGAAGTTGTGGACGCGGCCGAAGATCTGGTAGACGTCGGCCTTTTCCTCATCGCGCCTCGACTGGAGAGCGACGATCGCGACGTTGTCCGAGGAGTTGCGGACGCGGCCTTGCTCGGCGGCGGGGGCGTTCGGTCGAATCTCGGCCGGCGGCTCGTACGCCGGGGGCGGTGGGCCGATCACGACCACCTCGGGCTCGAGGTTTCCCAGGCTAAAGCCCTCGACGTCGGAGAAGCCGCCGTCGGTGTAGATAAACAGCTTCGGCGTGATGACCGACGAGGCCACCACCCCCTCGCCGATCTGTTTCGACGGGTTCGCCAGCCCGGCGGCTACCTGCAAGCCCTCGCGGAGCGAGGTCGCCGCCTGGGTCGGCGCGATCGACTCGATCCGCTTCGCCAGGATCGAGCGGTCGCCGGTATAGTTCGAGACCACCTTCGCCGTGTCGGAGAACGCGATCACCATCGCCAGGTCGCCGGAGCCCATCGCGTCGACCACCTTCTGCGCCGCCTCCTTCGCGCGGGCGAGCCGGCTCGGAGGGACGTCGGTGGCCGACATGCTCGCCGAGTTGTCGATCATCAGCACATATCGCTGCCCGGTCGAGCCCGAGCCTTTCATCTGCGGCCCGGCCAGCGCCAGCATCGTCAGCG
>DAIDJI010000706.1 GCA_027451455.1 Planctomycetales bacterium
CTGCCGGTCAAGATGATCGTGCTGAACAATCAGCACCTTGGCATGGTCGTCCAGTGGGAAGATCGGTTCCACGCCGGCAACCGCGCCCACACCTACCTTGGTCCCATCGATCACCCCGAGGCCATTGGCCAGGGCGAGGGGGCCCTGCCCGAGACCACCTACCCCGACTTCGTCCAGATCGCACGGGGCTTCGGTATCACCGCCCGCCAGGTCCGCGACAAGGCCGAGGTCGAGGACGCCCTCAAGGAAATGATCGCCCACCCTGGACCGTATGTCCTGGATGTCCTGGTGCCCTACCAGGAACACGTCCTTCCCATGATCCCCGCCGGAGGAACGGTTCGGGATATCATCAAGCAGTAGGACAGGGTTTTCAGTTTTCAGTTTTCAGTTTTCAGTTTTCAGCTTGGGACCGACGTGCCAGCCGGTGAACCTGCCAGTTCCCTCGCATTTGGCTCTGGCCGAACACCGAGGGAATGACACGTTGGAGGGTTTTCGGCCGAAGGAAACTTCGTCCTGCCGGCGCTGCCCTGAAGGCCTGTCGCCCTACCAACCGAGAACTGAAAACTGAAAACTGAAAACTGAAAACTACCCCTCACTCCACCCACATCGGCTCGTCGATGAGCAGGCCGTACTTCTTCATCTTCTTGTAGAGGGTGGTCCGGTTGATGTCGAGGACGCGGGCGGTCTCCTGGCGGTTCCAGTTGAAGGCCTGGAGCGCCTGGATGATGATCCGCTTTTCGGGGTCTTCGAGGGCTTCCTTGAGCGGTCGGATGCCCATCGGGAGATGGGGTCGCGAGGTGCCGGCGGCGCGGGCCTGGCGGTGGTGGTTGAGGATCGGCGCCAGGTGGTGCGAGGAGATCCTCGGACCGGCGCAGAGCGCGACGGCGCGCTGGATGGCGGCCTCAAGCTCGCGAACGTTGCCCGGCCAGTCGTGGCGCTGGAGGATTTCGAGGGCGTCTCGGTTGAAGCCGGATACGTTCTTGCGGAACTCCTGAGCGTAGCGCTCGCGGAAAGCCTCGGCGAGTAGCTCGATGTCGGTCCCTCGATGCCGGAGGGGTGGCGGGGTCAGGACGACGACACTGATCCGGTGGAAGAGTTCTTGCCGGAACCGCCCCTGCTCGATGAGTGCGGCCATGTTCTCGGAGGAAGCCATGATGAATCGGACATCGCCGCCGGGCGGCGGATAACCGGAGACGGCGCCATAGTCGCGGAACTGGAGGTCGCGCAGGAGCAGGAGCTGAAGCGGGATGGGAAGGTCGGCGACATCGTGAATGAAGAGGCTTCCGCCCCGGGCCAGGTTGACCCGTCCCGCCCAGAGGAGGGCCGAGTCGGCAGCCGTGGAAGAATGCGAGGACGGTGGCGGCTCGGTCCCGGTTGGGTCGTCGTCGTCAGCCTCGTCGTCGTCATCGTCGTGGTCGTGGTCGTTCTCGTCGTCGGGTTCGGGTGGGGAGAGCTCATCGGCGAGGGCCGCGGCCTCGCAGGTGATGAAGGGTCGATCGCCTGGGTGGGTCATCGCATGGATCAGTCGGGCAAGCTGGCTCTTGCCCGTGCCCGGTTCACCGGCGATGAGGATGGGGGAACGCGTCGAGGCGATGGTGGCGGCCAGCTCGATGACCTGTCTCCAGGCGGGGTCGTTGCCGAGCAGGCCGAGTTCACGGACCAGGACGTCGAGCCGGGGCCCGTTGATCGGAGCCGATGCGGGGGCCGAGATGGCCAGGGAGCCGCCCGAGGGGCCGACCATCCCCGCAACGGTTGGGACGACCTCGTTCGTGCCGCCTGCCCGCGAGCCGCCGGCAGGGAAGGAGACGGACGGAGCCATGCCGGCGCCTGTCATCCCCATCAGGCTGGTGTTTCGACCGGTCATGGCCCCGGTGGCGGTTGCGTTCATCGACATCGGCACGGCAAGCGCGGAGGGGGACGTGGAGAGCGAGCCGGTTGGAGCTGTCGCGGGGGAAGGCGACCCGGGCGTTCCGGTCGAATCGCCGGCCTGAGCCTCGCAACGTTCGAGAGCCTGAAGGACCGCGGCCCGGAGTTCCGCGGCCGGTACGGGATACTTCAGGACGGCCATGGCGCCGAGGCGGAGGGCTTCCTTGGCCCGCTCGGGGTGCAAGCGGGGAAAGAGCAGAACGACGGGAACTTCTCGGTGCTTGCGTCGGACGTAGGTTAGCAGCTCCAGGGCATCGCCGTCAGCGGGGTCGACCCCGGCGAGTACCAGGTCAATTTGATCCCGATCCATCAGGCGGACGGCCATTCGATCATTGGTTGCTTCCTCGATGACGTAGCCAAGCGACTTCAACATCGAGGTCAACAGGGCGAGTCCCGCCGGGTCGGGGTACAGGATCAGGATGCGCAGCTTATGCATGGAAGTCGGTCTCGCGACAAATGCCCGTGCCACGGCACGAAGCCGGTCCGTCCTCCCTGAAAGGAGTGGAGGGGCGACGTCGAGACGGGGCGCCTGAAAGGCGCGGCGACGAACCCGTCACGGCCCCGCCGGCAAGCGATCGCGATGCGATCGCCCGACCGGCCCCTGGATCCCGCTGGGCCCACGACCCCCTCGTCGCGGGTCGTGTAGCGTGCGGGCTGTCGATGTCGTCCTGTTGAAACGTGTATGTCACAAAAGCAACGTCGTCAAAGAACATGGTGAGGTTTGCGGCTTCCTTCGAGGCGCCGGGAGGTCACGTTAGGGGCCGCTCCGAAGCCCGAGCAGACGAATGTCGGTATGAAGTTCAAAGAGAAGCTGAGGGAATCCTCGCGATCATCCGGAGCCGGCGAACGAGACGGTCCCTGCGCCGGGACGGTGGGAAGAGGTCCTTTGGGACGGAACGGTTCTGCCGACCCATCGAATCCGAGGCAGCCACGGCCTCGCTCCCGTCGACTTCGCCTCAGGCTCTTGGATGGGCCTCATGATAAATATCGAGAATTCGGTCCTGTGTGACGTGGGTGTAGATCTGGGTTGTCGTCAACTTGCGGTGTCCCAGCAGTTCCTGGACACTCCGGAGGTCGGCGCCGCTGTCGAGCAGGTGAGTGGCGAAGCTGTGACGCAAGGTGTGCGGGCTGGCCGCATCCGCGAGCCCGGCACGGGCCAGGTGCTGCTCCAGGAGCCGGCCGACACTCCGGGCCGTCAGCCGCGTTCCTCGCTGGTTGAGGAAAAGCGCCGGCTCCCGCGGTGCCTTCGGTTCGCGGAGGGGAATCCATCGTCGAATCCATGCGTTTGCCATTTCGCCGATGGGGCAGAGGCGCTCGCGACGGCCCTTACCCCGAACCCGGACCAGTTCGCTCTCCATGTCGAGGTCAGCCAGGTCGAGCCCGACCAGCTCGACGCCGATCCGTTCCTCTTCAACTGCCAGAACGGCACGCTCGACCTGCGCACCGGCCAGCTCCGCCCGCACGCCCGCGAGGATCTGCTC
>DAIDJI010000707.1 GCA_027451455.1 Planctomycetales bacterium
GTCGAGTCGGCGTCCGGTGGTGAGTCGGAGCGGGTATTCGTCGGTCAGCCGCTCGACGGGCGGGTCGTTCTCGACCGGGTGAAACGCCACGCGAGGCCCGACGATCGGCCGTTCCCAGAGCCGGGCGTGGAGGAACAGTTCGCCCGGGTGGTCGTCGTCGTAGCAGGGCCATTGCAGCCCGCGATGGGTTTCGAGCCGGGCGTAGCTCATCCCCGCAAACGGGGGCGAGAGCGATCGGACCTCGTCCCAGATGGCCTCGGCACTCGGCTCGCCCCAGTCGTGGCCCATCCTCCGGGCGAGGTCGAAGAGAATGCGGACGTCGTCGCGCGCGCCGGCGGGCGGCTCGAGTGCCTTGCGGACCCGCTGGACTCGTCGCTCGCTGTTGGTGACGGTCCCCTCGGACTCGCACCATCCAGCCGCCGCCGGGAAGACCACATCTGCCATCGCGGCGGTCGCCGTCAGGAAAATGTCCTGGACGACCAGGAAATCCAGGCTTTCCAGCCGGCGCCTGGCGAGTTCCTGGTCGGCCTCGGATTGCAGCGGGTTCTCGCCCAGGACATAAAGCGCCCGGAGTTCGCCCTCTCCCATCGCCTCGAACATCTCGGTAATGTTCCAGCCGCGCGTCGGTGGAAGGGCCACACCCCATCGCTCCTCAAACTTCCGCCGAAGCTCCGGCACCTCAACGTGCTGGAAACCGGGGAACCGGTCGGGCAGGGCCCCCATGTCGCCGCCGCCCTGCACGTTGTTCTGGCCGCGGAGCGGGTTCAGCCCTGATCCGTACCGTCCGACGTGCCCCGTGAGCAACGAGAGATTGATGAGCGCCAGAACATTGTCAACGGCGTTGTGATGCTCGGTGATCCCAAGCGTCCAGCAGATCATCGCGCGGTCGGCGCGGGCGTAGGCGTGCGCCATCGCCCGGATCGCCTCGGCCGGAACGCCTGTCTCTCGTTCGCCATATTCGAGCGTGCAGGACTCAACCGATCGAGCGTACTCCTCAAACCCGATCGTCGCGTTCTCGATGAACTCGCGGTTCACCAGCCCCTCGGCAATGATCTCGCGACCGACCGCGTTCGCCAGCGCGATATCCGAGCCCACTTGCAGCCCCAGCCACGACTCGGCCCAGCGCGCAGAACTGGTGCGCCTCGGGTCGATCACGAAAAGGCGAGCGCCCTGATGAATCCCCTTGAGCAGATGGTGGAAAAAGATCGGGTGCGTTTCTCGGGCGTTCGACCCCCAGAGCAGAATCACCTCGGTTTCCTCAATCTCGCGGTAGGAACTGGTCCCGCCGCCAGCACCGAACACGGTCGCCAGACCGGCGACACTCGGCGCGTGTCAGGTCCGGTTACAGCTATCGATGTTGTGGCTGCCGATCACGATCCGCGCGAACTTTTGCGCGGTGTAGTTCAGCTCGTTGGTGCTCTTGGAGCAACTGAAAAGCCCGAACGCGCGGGGACCGTGGCGGTCGACAACCCGACGCAGTCCCCGGGCGGCAACGTCGAGCGCCTCGTCCCAATCGGCCGGGCGCAGCTCGCCCCCGTCGCGGACCATGGGCTGCCTCAAACGAGCATACTTCCTGGCACGAGCGCTGGTTTTCATGATTCGCGGCCGCCGGTTGGAGAGAAGGGCTCGGCTCGACAACGTCGTAGAGTGCCATTCTAACCGATGGACCCAGCGGCTCAAGCCGGCGCCTCAAGGCCGGCAATCCGCTCGAACCCCGCATAAATATTGAAACGATCATCGCGTACGAACCCAACGAGCGTCATCCCGACCTCGCGGGCGAGTTCGACGGCCAGGCTCGACGGCGCCCCGACGGCCGCCAGCACCGGAATTCCAGCGACGGCCGCTTTCTGGACCAGCTCGAAGCTTGTCCGCCCGCTGACCAGAACGACGGCGTCGTGCAGCGGGACCTTCCCCGCCAGAAACGCCGCTCCGATGAGCTTGTCCAGCGCATTGTGCCGGCCGACGTCCTCACGCAGGTCGATCAGCCGGCCCGAGGCGTCGAAAAGGGCTGAGGCGTGCAATCCGCCGGTCCGGTCGAAGCCGCCCTGCGAGGCACGCAGGCGAGCCGAAAGCACCCGGATGGTCGCGGCCTCAACCATCGGCTGCCCGGAGATCGGTCCCACCCCCGAATCGACGCGAATCGCTTCAAGCGACGACTTGCCACAAACACCGCAACTGGATGTCGTGTAGAAGTGTCGCTCCAGGCGATCCACGTTCACATCGACACCCGGTCTCAGCTCGACCCGAACGACATTCCCGGGCCCCCAGTCCTCGACGCCCGCAACCTCTTCGGGCGCCCGGATGATCCCCTCGGTGAAGAGGAACCCGACGGCCAGCTCACGATCGTGACCCGGGGTGCGCATGGTTACCGAGACCCCCTGGCGAACGCGACGGCCGTCCCGATCGAAGGCCAGTCGGATCTCCAGCGGTTCCTCGACCGCGAGTTCATCCGGGCAGAGGATGCAGCGGTCTCCCTCCGCGCGCCAGACCGAGACCGCCGCGACGGCGGGAGTGTCCGACTTCCTGAAGTCGATGGACTCATTCATCGGATCGAGCCCTCGTCTCGTCCTCCGCGTCTTCGGCCATCCGACGTCCTTCGCCACGATCGATGGCGGCAAACCCGTCGCGAACGAACTTGATCGTCGCCAGAGGTTGCGCCAGGTCGAAAAGCCTCTGATAGGAGGAAGCATCCTGGACTACCAGCTCGGCCTTCCCGTTGATCGTCAAGATAACGGGATGCCCCGTCGCCTTCAATCGCCGGAGAAACCGCGACGTATCCCGCTTGAAATCGATCAGTGATGGAATGTCCTCGGTAAGCTCCATGGGCTCCTCGCACTTATTTCGCACCGAATTCGATGCGACATCCTGTCCCGAATATAGACAAGGGCACCCTACAAATCATCAAATCATCTCCCTTACCAATCGCGGCCGTCTGGCGGTGGAGTCGTGGGAGATGGTTCGTCGGGGAGTCGGTGCGAGTCGCGGGCGTCGCGGATGTCGTCGAGGGCGTCCTCGAGGCGGCCCTCAGGTGTCCCGCTAGGTCCAGCCGGGTCTTGATTCCGACGACCGCCGGCGCCTCCGGTCCGAAAGCGTCGGCGCAGGCGATCCCGGCTGTCGCCGGAGGAGCGCTGATCCTGACCGGGCCCCTCGGCGGTCGCCGGATCGTCGTCACCGGATTGCGGCTCTCGGTCGTCCGGCGAACGTCCGGGCCGGCGCCGGCCGTCCTTCCGCGAAGGGTCATCCGACCCCTCAGAGGGCGGAACGGTCGGGTTCTTCGCCTGACGGACGGCGAACGCCCGGTTGATCGCGGCGTCCTCGCGGACGGTTTCGAGGTCGGCGCCTCGGGCCGTCGAGGCGATGCAGCGGTCGTACAAGGCGATCGCGCTCGGGACGTCGCCGATCG
>DAIDJI010000708.1 GCA_027451455.1 Planctomycetales bacterium
CTCGCCAGCCAGGGCGACGCCCAGGTTAACGCCCTCGACATATTCCATGGCGAGATAGGTTTCGCCCTCGTATTCGCCGACCTCGTAGATCGGCACGAGGTTCGGGTGCTGGCAACGCGCCGCGGCCTCGGCCTCGCGGCGGAGCCGGGCAGCCAGTGCGGGGTTCTCGCGGGCTGGGTCGTTGAGCAGCTTCAGCGCTACCCGACGTTTCAACGCGAGGTCGCGCGCCAGGTAGACGACCCCCATCCCGCCCCGGCCGATCCGACGTTCGACCTCATAGCCGGGAATAACCGGGAGACGGACGTCGGCCGACGATCGGGTCGGCGCGCCGTTGCCCATCACCGAGGCCATCGCATGCAGGACGAAAAGGCGATCGAGCTCGTCCGCCAGCGCGGGGAAGTCGGCAAGGTAGTCTGAGATTCGGGGCGATTCGCCGTACTCCAACCGAAGGGCGATTTCCTGGTTGATCAGCTCGAGGATCGCTTCGGGCTTCTCGGCCAGCTCTGGTTGCCTCGCCAGGTAATCGGAGATGGGCCGGCGGTCGCCCGATCGCCAGTCAGCGACCATCGCGAGGAGCAGGCGACCCAGGCCGGGCGCGATCGAGTCGCCGTTGGATACGAGGTCGTCCCTCATCGTACGATCACTCCTTCTCCAGCTTCCTCAGGATTCGTTCGCTGGCGCGGTCGATGAGCTTCCGGACGGCTTCGGCCGACCGACCGACCCGGCGTCCGATCTCCTCCCAGCTCAGACCGTCCTTCCGCATTTCGGCGATCTCGCGCTCGGCGGGGGTGAGCATCTGTTTGGCGGCCTCGATCAGGTCGCGGATTGTCGCGTGGCTCAATGGCCCGGGGTCGGGCGCCTCGGGATCCAGCCCGCCTGCACCGACGCCTCCCTCGGGTGTCGGCCCGCGTGCCCGAATTCGACGGGCCAGATCGATCACCCGCCGTTTCGCGATCTGGCCGAGCACCGCCCGGACCTCGTCGGGCCGGTCGAGCGGATACCGTCCGACGGCCGAACCGACCAGGAACCCCGCCATCACCTCCTGAAGGACGTCCGACGAGTCGCCCATCGCCCTCGAGGTGACCCCCGACGCCCGCATCCGAGCCTGAATCACCCGCCGGAGATCCTCCCGATATTCCTCGAAAAACTCCGTCGCCGCCGCCTGGTCTCCGGCGCGGACCCGCTGGATCAAATCCTCGTCTCGACTCATCGATGTGGCTTCCCAGGACGACATCCGACCGTCATGTGTCGAAAACAAATTATCAAATCCCGGAGGTGATTCCATCGGTGTTTTCTCGATTTGTGCTTCGAAAGCATCTGGAGAAATGGCGACGAGATTCGGTCGCGGGTGAAATTCAACGATTTTTCTTTGAGGTGGGCGTCCGATTCGGGTTTTTGGGCCGATTTTACGGTTGGCGTGCCGCGCCGGGCCCGGACCGACCGGTGAGGGCAACGCTGCGCGCCCGGAACATCGACGTACCACCAGGAGACTTCCGCACATGAGACGGTCGATCAGGATCGGACTGTTCCTATTCGCGACGTGGGCCGGCGCCTCGGTCGTCGCCATCGCCCAGGACACGGGCGCGAAGACCAGCGGCAACTGGGAAGATTCGACCATCTGGACCGGCGGAGCCGTCCCGGGTGCGTCGAATAACGTCTTCATCGGTGCGTCCCTCGCCGTGCCAACGGGGACCGTCAAGACGGCGACCGTGACGCTTCAGGCCGACGAGTCGGCGGCGAACGTAACCATCGGCAACGGCTCGACCTGTCTGGGGACCCTGGATCTCAACGGCCATGCCCTCAATGTCACGGGGACGATGCAAATCGGCGGCTACTTTGGCGGCACGGGGGTGCTCGATGAGGGCCAGGGTGGCTCGTTCACGGCGAAGAGCCTGACCGTGGCCGGTCCGAGCGTGGTGACCTTGAGCAGTCAGGACGTCGTCGGCGGCACGCTCAACATCGGCTCGACCGCGAGTGTGACGACGAGCTCCACGGGAAACATCACCGCGGGGAACTTCACCGCGGGGGGGATCTCGCTTTCGGACTCCGGCAAGTTGACCCTGGGCGCCGACCTGAACATCGGAGCCAGTTCGATCGTCGCGTACGCGACCTCGGCGATCGACATGGCGGGCCACTCGATCACCAGCGGATTCCTGGACCTCAGCGGCGGGACCCTCGATCGCGGGACAACTCCCGGAACGCTCACGATCACCAGCCAGCTCTCCCTCTACGGTGCGGGAGAGAACCTCGCCCTGATGCAGGGGGATGCGATCGGGAATGACAAGGGAAACGGCAGCATCGGCCTCAACGGGGCGACGTTAACCACCACGACCACCCAGGAGATCCTCAGCGGCACCAGCATCAGCGTTTCCGCGGCGGGCAACGTGGGCGGCACACTGATCCTCGGCGCCGATCTGAACCTCGGCTCGGGTGGAATCACCGTCGGGGGGACTGGCTCGACGATCGAGATGAACAGTCATACGATCACCGCATCCGGTCTGAACCTGGGCCTGGGATTCCTCGATGCCTCGGTCGTGAACCTCGACCGAGGAACGACGCCGGGGACGCTCACAATCAACGGGACTCTCAGCATCGGCGCCGGCCGGCTCGACCTGATCCAGGGAGATACCACCAATCAGTTCAGCATCGGGTTCGGCGGGACACTCGCCACCGACACGACCGCGAATGTCGTCGGCGGGAGCAACACGTACGACAATATCGGGACGGGCGGCAAGCTCATCCTCGGCGCCGACCTGAATCTTCAGAGGGGCTCTCTGAGCGTTCAGGATAGCGGCTCGACGATAGACATGATGCACCATGCGATCGCGGCCGGTTCGCTCTCGCTGGGCGAGTCCGGCACCTCGGCGGTGACCGTCCTGAACACGGGCCGGTTCACCCTCGGCAACCTGTACCTCGGCAACGGCACCGACCTAACGATGCACGGCGGCGACTCGGTCAGCGGCTCGATCACCCTTGTCGGCGGGTCGGTCCTGACCGTGGACGAGGCCAACAACCAGGGGCTGACCTTCTCAGGCTCCCTGGCGAGCAGCCTCTCCATCAGCGGTTCACCTTCCCCGAGCGCGATGGACCTCGTCTTTACCTCCAACGCGATGAACAACTGGGTCTTCCGATGGCAGGACCCCTCGTCCACCCAGAACTGGGTCGCCACTCTCGACGCAATGATCGCCGATCATCAGATCAACGTCACCACGCTCGTCGGCCAGAGCTACCAGGTGACCGACATGAACGGGGACACCTACATCTTCGGTGTCGGCGGCGCGGCGGTGCCCGAGCCCTCAACCCTGGTCCTCGCGTCTCTCGGCCTGGCCGGCGTTGTCCTCGCGACGGCCCGGCGCCGGCGCCATGCACCAACCCCTTCCAAATCGAGACGAGCCTG
>DAIDJI010000709.1 GCA_027451455.1 Planctomycetales bacterium
GCACGGAAGCGGATGGCCCATCCGATTCCGGTTCCAGCGGCTTAGTCGCCGAAGACCCGAACCCGGAAGCCCAGCGATTGCGAGAGCGCCGTCATCTCGCCGAGGATATCGCCATAGGCCACGGCCACATGGTTGCTCATGTAATGGGCCATGATCGTCTCCATCGGGCAACCGAGATCGGCGGCCATGAAGGGCCATTGGCGTGTTGTCCCGCGCCACCAGGCTTCGCGGACGTCTTCCGGCAAGGCGACCGACTCGCCCTGGCCGAGGTCCATCACGAGCCGGCCGGAGCGGTCGAGCCATGACCGGGCCCAGGTGATCGTGCCGGGAAGGCTCTCGCCGGCGAAGGTTCCGCCTGGCACCGGGAAGTAGCCGGCGGGCTGGCGGTAGCTATGGACGCCGGTCAGCGAGGCGACGTCGTGATTGAAAGCGTACGCGCCGCAGCTTCCCGAGTTGAGCAGGACCCAGAGGAAGTGTCCGTCGTGGCGGGCGCCCCATCGGACGTCGTGGAACATTACCGCGGCGGGTAGGCCTTTCGCTTGCAGCACTCGCTTCATCAGTTCCATCGGAACCAGGTTGCCCTGGTCAGCCTCGGTACTGGTGATGACAACCTCGCCGTTCCCCTCCGGCCTCGCATGCGAGTTCAGGAGACCCTCGGCGAAGTCGCTGGGTGCGAGCAGGTTCAGCAGCCCGAGCTGGTACTGCCAGCCGAGGCAGTCGGCCCGGAACTCAGCCAGCAGATCGAGGACGGCCAGGTATTCGCGAACCTGCTCGCGTGATGACTCGGGAGTGAAGTCCTCGGCATCGGCCTCGCGCCAGTGAAAGGTGACTCCGCGATCCTGGACAAAGCGAAAGGCATCGTCGACCCGGGCGTCGGATACCGATCGCATCCGATCGATCAGCCAGGCCTGATCGACCTTGTGCTCGGCAAATCCGATCGGGTAGAGCAGCCTTGGCCCGAAGTAGCCGTTGATCATGCCCATCGACGTATCGCCGAGCATCAGCGCGAGGATGCGGCGGCGTCGAATATCGTCGAGAACGCCCGCGGCCAGGCGGGCGGCCTCTTTGCTGACGACTCCCGCACCCTGGATCGCGGAGTCCCCGTAATGGATACGGCCGGTCGAGCACCACTCGTCGAGCCGTTCCATGAAGGAGGCGTCAGCCGTCCAGTCCTCCGCGGCGGTCCAGACGCGCGATGCCTCCCGGCCGACGCTCTCCAGCGAGGCCCCGGTGTTGAGCAACGCCACTAGACCCGGCCAGGTCCCCGAGAAGTTCGAGGCCAGCAGGAGAGGGTTATCCTTGCCGACAACGCCGTCGACGGTGTGTGGGGCGTAGGTCCAGTGGACGAAGACGCCGATCATGGGGTCGTCGATCGGGCCGAGCTTCGCGATCGACTCGTCCGGGCGGGTCAGGTAGCCCTCGACCAGATAGGGCGATCGCCCCAGCTTCTTCAGCGCCGCGATAAGCTGGTCAGTGGTCTCACGCGACTGGTCTCGGGCCCATTCATTCGGGCGGGTCCGGTAGTCTCCGGGCCAGAAGATCGCAACTTTCCTCGACATGGCAAATTTGATCCGTGGAATGGGGTCGTTGAACTGGTCTTTTTCGACGATCTGGAGGAGGGATCACGATCCGCTCCGCTTCCGGGCAACCCGTCGGGCGAAGCGGTCGACGTCGATCACGCGACGGCGGTGGATTCCTCGGGCGATCGGCTCGATCTCGTCGTGAGCCTCGACAGCGAAGGTAACGACCGTGCCGTCGACATGGATGACCCGGGCGCGACAGGTCACCTTCGAGCCCTCGGGCGCAGGGGCGAGGTGCTCCACGTCCACCGAGGTTCCGACGCTCCGCTCATGGTCGTCCAGGCACTCGGCGATCGTATCGCGCGCGGTATATTCCAGGTAAGCGATCAGCCAGGGAGTGGCCAGGATCGAGGGCATTCGCGCGTCGGCGAAGCTGATCCGATTCGACGGCCCGACCTCGATCGTCTGCTCGCCCGACATCCCGATCCTCGGCCTCGACTTCATCGGCGACACCTCCATCGCGACCTCACCGTGCCCGTCCTTGACCCTACCCGGCCGCCTATCGATAATGATTATCGATCTGGGCCCAAGACGCGGCCGATGAGCCGACCGCTTCGAGTGTATCGACGAGGCCGGCCGGGAGGAACCTCCGGGCCGTTGAGAGGAGACAAATGATGCGTGGTTTGCGATCAGCCGCGGCTCTCGCCCTTGGCACCGCGACGATGATCGGATCGTTAGGATGCGAATCGGCGGAAATGTCCGCCAGTGTCGGCACCGAGCCCAGCCCGCAGATTGGATCCGGCCAGGTTGCGCAGGCGAAGACGCAGGTGCCGCCAGTCCAGGCTCCGAAGGCCGAGGCGCAGAAGACGCAGGGCGAGCTCACCACCCCGAGCCAGCGAATCAATACGAAGAATCTCACCGATGTGGTCAAGGAGGAGATCAAGGGCGGAGAGGCGCAGGAAGGGCCAACGCCGTTCGACTATCTCTGGATGCCCACCAGGCCCGAACTGATTCACGACGAGCCAATGAGCGTGACCGTCCCAGCCGGCTTCCAGCCGATCGCGACGAAGGTCAACGTGCCGGTTGCGAACCCGATCACGAAGGGGAAGTACGAACTCGGGCGTCAGCTCTACTTCGACCCGCGGGTCTCGCTCGACGGGACCGTGAGCTGTGCGACCTGTCACAACCCGGCCCACGGCTGGACCGACCAGATGCCGTCCTCGATCGGAATCGACGGCCAGACCGGCAGCCGGAGCGCTCCAACGGTCCTGAACACCGTCTACGGCAAGAGCATGTTCTGGGACGGCCGGGCGCCCTCGCTGGAAGGCCAGGCGCAGGGGCCGGTTCAGAACCCGATTGAGATGGGGAAGCAGTCTTACAAGCAGATCATCGAGCGGCTGCGGAAGATCCCTGGCTATCGCGACCAGTTCCGCAAGGTCTTCGGCAGTGACGTCACCCTCGACGCGATGGCGAAGGCGATTGCGACCTTCGAGCGTGTCGCGGCGATCTCGGGCGATTCCAGGTATGACCGGTACAACGGCGGCGACCTGAACGCGCTGAACGAGAGTGAGAAGCGGGGCATGGTCCTCTTCGGCCTCTCGCTGACCCTCGACGACGAGTTCCGTCCAGGCGTCGCCCGGCAGAAGGCCAAGTGTACCCTCTGCCACACTGGCTTCAACTTCACCGACGAACAGTTCCACAACCTCGGGATCGGCTGGGAGCCGGGCAAGAAGGAAGGCGAGGCGGGGCACTTCAAGGACCTTGGCCGATGGGCTGTCGAGCCCTACGGCGCCCGGTACGACGGGAGCATCGGCGCCTTCAAGACGCCGACGATCCGCGATATCGAGAACACCGGGCCGTACATGCACGACGGGAG
>DAIDJI010000710.1 GCA_027451455.1 Planctomycetales bacterium
GTGTGAGTTGAAAACGTGCTCCACCAGCACTCGACGCCGATCGGTGAGCTTCTCGCCGCGGATCTCCAGAAACTCGCGGAACTTCTCGACCGGAGCGTCGGAGACGGTCAGGGGTTTCAGCGGTTCGCGCGGGAGTTCCACGAGGCGGCGGTCCTTCTTGAGTGGTCAGTCGTCAGCGGGGAGCGAGGGGTGGTGGACCTCAGGGTCCGCATCGGACGAGGGAAATCCCCGCCGAGACGGGCAACGGCACCATAACCCACTTTACGTTCGGTAGGCCCGGAAGAGTAGGGCGGGACTTCCCGGCCACCGACGATTGACCCCCGACGACTCACTCTCACTGGCTCGACAGCGGGATCGCCGGGCCAATCGGCGCGGTGGGCACCGGGGCCGTCGGCGCTGGCGTGACGGGCCCAGGCGCAGCCATCCCGGGCGAGGTCGCGGCCGGACGGCTTAGCTTCGCCTGGAGATTCTCGATCGCCGTGTGCAGGTGCCGGATCGCGTGATCGCAGCCCTGCGGGTTGCCCGAGTACGAGAACGAATGGGCCTGGAGACGTCCGAGCCGGCGCTCATACGCGACGACATGAACATACTCGATAAAATCCGTTGAAGGGGCGCCACAGTGTCCGCGCAGGCGGTACAGTTCGCCCGACTGAACGGATTCGAAGATGGGGCGGAGGTCGGCTGGTCGGACGTGGTGGACGCCCTCGGAGTCGACCACGGTTCCATCGGCGAAGACCTGGAGGAACATGCCGAACGAGGTGCCGTCGTTCGACCGTCCGAGGGCGAACCGGGTCAGGACAGGGTCGGCGGTGGTGACGGCCTGACTGACCCGGGATCTAGGGGTCAACCGCTCGACTTGCCCGCCCGAAATGTCCCGTGGAGTCTCGGGGAGTCCAGGATTCTCCGACGACGCGATCGGCGCCGGTGTGACGGGGCCCGTCGAGGGACCGGACGGTCCGAGGGGGTCGCCGAACGACGAGTGGCTGCTCATCGACGACCCACCGCCGATGGGCGACGAGTTGTACGACGATCCGCCGTAGGGGAGTTTGGGGGTTGTCGCGGGGGAGCTGGAGCCGCCGTTGCCGCCGCGGAAGAGCCGGCCGAAGAGGCCGGGATTCTGGCCGTCGTCCCCTGCGCCCGCTGTCGCGGCCAGGGCCAGCAGGGCCACGGCCCCGCCCGCGTACTGACCAATCTTTCGCCTCCATGCGCGCTGCATCGCCGACCTCCTTGACGGTCGCTTCGCCATCCTGATCTTGGAAAACGATCCGAACGGCCCGATCCGGGGCCGCTCGGCCTGCACTCTCGGAGTCGGTTCAGAACGAGACGACCCGATAAGCCTCCTCGGGCGTCGTGACTCCTTCCAGGATCTTATCGACCGCGCTCTGCTTCAAGGTTCGCATTCCCAGGTCGACAGCGACCCGGCGAAGGACATCCTTGGGGATCTGCTGGAAGATCAGGTCGCGGAGTTCCTCGCCGATCGCCATGATCTCGAAGATGCCGGTCCGGCCGAGGTAGCCGGTCTGGAAGCAGGCCGGGCAGCCGAGGCCGCGGTGCAGGTGAAGGCCCGGATGCTCGGCCGGGTCGAGCCCGAGCGCGACGAGGTCCTTCTCTTTCGGGACGTACGTGACCCGGCAATACGGGCAGATCCGCCGGATCAGCCGCTGGGAGACGATCGCCAGCAAGCTGCTGGAGAGTTGATAGCCGGGAATGCCGAAATTGTAGAGGTTGCTGATGGTGCTGGGCGCATCCGAGCCGTGCAGTGTGCTGAAGACCAGAACCCCCGTGAGCGCAGCGCGGATGCCGATGCGGGCCGTCTCGTCGTCGCGGATCTCGCCGATCATGATGACGTCGGGATCCTGGCGGAGCATGGCGCGCAGGCCCTCGCTGAAGCCCATTTCGCCCTGGGAAATCTGGGCCTGGTTGACGCCCGGGATGCGATGTTCGATCGGATCCTCGATCGTCATGATGTTCCGCGTCGGCGAGTTGATCCGTTCGAGGCTGTTGTAGAGCGTCGAGGTTTTGCCGGCACCGACGGGACCAGCGACCAGCACAGCGCCATAGGGCGAGGCGATCAGGCGGTCGAGGGTCTCGGCCTGGTCGGCGGTCATGCCCAGTTCGGAGAACTCGCGAGTGTCGGTGAGGACGTCGTGGATGCGGATGACGATCTTCTCGCCGGCGGCGGTGGGGAAGGTTGCGAGGCGGAGGTCGCGGGGCCGGTTCTGGTGGGCGATCGTGATCCGGCCGTCCTGGGCGTGCCGGCGCTCGACGATGTTGAGGTTCGACATAATCTTCAGCCGGCTGATCACCGGCGTCGCCATGGCGGGATCGAGGAAAAGGATATCCTGGAGCTGGCCGTCGATCCGGTATCGGACGCGAAGTCCGTTGTCCTGGGGATCGAAATGGATATCAGTCGCCTCGCAGTCGCAGGCGCGGATCAGAACGTCCTGGACGAGCTCAGAGAGCGTGGCCGTGACCGACCGCTCGAGCAGTTCCTTGCGGACGTCGCGGTGGTGCTGGGTCCGGTCGGGCGAGAGTGGGCCAGGGGCAGTGGCGATCTCGGTACCGGCAGGCTGACCGTTGTCGGCGGCCAGGGCGGAAAGGCGCTCGAAGGCGAGCTGGTTGAGAACCTCGGGCGAGATCAGGTTGAGTTCGAGGATCGCCTGGCGGAGGTCGCGGTTATGCTCCTGGCCGTAGACCTGGGCCAATCGCACCTGCTCGACGGTCAGCAGTCCCCGCTTCATCAGGGCGGTAATCAGCGCCTCATCGGCCGGTGAGAGCGGGCCGAGGTCCGGCTCGCCCAATCGGGCTGTCGTGAGGGCAGGGCTGTGGGGCGAGAAGGTCGTGGGCTCCACGGTGCAGATCTCCTCGGGGTGCGGTCCGTCCGCGGGTCGGCACGCTTTGGGCCGAGTACGGACACCCAGGTCTTTGCTTCGGGTTCGGCCGGACGGGAAGGGAGAACGAGCGCGACGCCATCGTTGGCGTATTGTCCCAGGCCGAAGAGTCGATCGCAAGTCGACGCCATCCGGTCCCGGCCGTCTTCCGAAAGTACGGCCGAATCGAGACGGACTCGTCAGTAGTCAGTGGTCAGCCGGGGCTGAGGGACCCGAGCGGACGACTGACTACTGACGACTGCGAGAACCAGGCTCACCAGCCGCTCAGCTCGTCGAAGAGTCGATCGAGGGCCAGTTCGAGCTTTTCGGGCGTCTCGTAGGCTCCGGCGGCGATCTGCCGGCGGATCTCCTCGACGCGTTCGTGACGGATCTCCGGCAACTGGCTGATGCCGTCGAGTGCGGCAACAACCTGCTAATCTCCGGCGCGACCGGCTCAGGGAAGACAACTCTCGCCAATGTGCTCGCCAGTTTTATCCCGGATAACGACCGCATTCTGAT
>DAIDJI010000711.1 GCA_027451455.1 Planctomycetales bacterium
GCGACGAGGTCGGGAATGTCGTCGCGACGCTCGCGGAGCGGCGGTAGGTGGATCGTCACGACGTTCAGCCGGTAATACAGATCGCCGCGGAAGCGGCCGGCGGCGACCTCGGCTGGGAGGTCCTTGTTGCTCGCCGTGATCAGCCGGGCCTGGAACGAGATCGGGCGTGTGGCGCCGACAGGCAAAACCTCCTTGTTTTCAATAGCGCGGAGCAGCTTTGCCTGGGTCGAGGCGGGCAATTCGCCGATCTCGTCGAGGAAGACCGTGCCCGAGCCGGCCGCGACAAAAAGGCCGGTGTGGTCGCGGTCAGCGACGGCGAGCGAGCCGCGGACGTGGCCGAAGAGCTGCGCCTCCAGTCGGTCGGGCGGGATGGCCGCCGAGTTGATCGCCAGGAAAAGGCCCTCCGGATCGGGCCCGGTCGCGTGCAGGGCGCGGGCGACCAGTTCCTTGCCGGTCCCCGATTCACCCGTCAGGAGGACCGTGCATCGGGTCGGGCCAACCTTCCGGATGAGCGTTTTGACCGCCTGCATCGCGGGCGTCGAGCCGATGAGGGCGTCGAGATCGGCCGGGCGGTGGAGCTGGCGACGGAGCGCCTGGTTTTCCATCAGAAGCCGGCGATACGCAATCAGGCGGTCGAGTTTGGCGAGCAGGTCCTCGAACAGGACCGGCTTCATCAGGTAGTCCTGCGCACCGCGCTGGAAGGCGGAGACAGCGTTCTCTACCGTCGCGTAAGCGGTGATCATGATGAAGAGCGTTTCGGGACGGATGCGGAGCGATCGCTCGAGGACGGTCAGTCCGTCGCCGCCGGGCAACTGGACGTCGCAGAGGACGACGTCAGGCCCAAAGGATTCGACCAGCGCCAGGGCGCCTGGCATCTCGGAGGCGGTGGCGACCTCAAAGCCTTCTTCCTGGAGAAACTCGTGGAGGGTTCCCGAAATCACCTCCTCGTCGTCGACGATGAGGATTCGGCCGCGTGCGGCGGTCGGCGCCGGGGGCGTGGCGACCCCATTCAGCTTCTCCTTCTCCGCGACCATCATCTTCATCGCGCGACGGGCTCCTCTTCGCGACTCGTCCAGGTGGGCGTGGTCAGCCGAGTTGGCAGGGCGATCGGCGAGGCGGGCGCCCCGTCGACCCTGGTGGAAGCGGACGGCTCTTGCGGGATCCGGACAATGAACGTCGAGCCGACCCCAGGCTCGGATCGGTAGGTCAGCTCTCCCGACATGTCCTGCAAGATTTGTCGGCAGACGAACAGCCCCAGACCGGTCCCGTGCGGCTTGGTGGTGAAAAATGGCTGGAAGAGCCGATGCCGGTCCTCGGGGGCGATCCCTCGGCCGTCGTCCTCGACCGAGAGGAGCAGCGAGGCGCCTTCCTGACGCGCCTGGACGTGGATTCGGCCTTGGTCCTCGGTCGCGTCGATGGCGTTGAGGATCAGGTTGAGGACCACCTGGATGAGGTAGTCTCGCATCGCGACGACCGAGGCCAGGTCGTCGGGGAAGTTGGTGGTGATCGACCGCTGCTTGGTTCGCTGATAGTACTTGGCGATCCCAAGAGCCTCTTCAACGACCTCAGGAATGCGAACCCGGGTGACTCGGGTCGAGGCGGGGCGGGAGAAGTCGACCAGTTCGCGGATGGTTCGCTGGATGCGCTGCAACTGGCGGCCGGCGAGGTCCAGTTTTTCGGCGGTGTAGGGGTCGGGCCCCCGGCGCTGGAGCATCTGAACGAGTGAACTGAGCGCCGCGAGCGGGTTGCCGACCTCGTGCGCGATCCCGGCGGCGAGCAGCCCGAAGGCGGCCATTTTCTCCTGCTGGATCTCGCGTGCCTGGGCGGCCCGGAGGGCGACGGTTCGTTCCTCGACTCTGCGCTCGAGTTCCTTGTGAGCCTCGGCGAGTTCGGCGTTGAGCCGGGCGTGCTCCTCGCCGGCGGCACGGATCGACCCGGCGAGAGAGGAACTGGCCCAGGTCACCCAGGCCATCATGGTGAGGGTGAGCAACGGGAGCGGTCCGGGCCGGCTCAGCTCGTCGAGGACCCCTGCGAGGCTCAGCAGGCTGACGCCATGAAATCCCAGAGTCCACCAGGCAACCGAGGATCGGTTTTGGATGGAGCAGCAGATCAGCGAGAGGACGTAATACCAGCGGAATGGGCTCTCAATGCCGGTGTCGTGGTAGCAGAGCAGGGCGATGAAGACGGACTCCATGAACGAGACCAGCAACGGCCAACTTTTCAGGATGACCCGTCCGGTGCGCCAGAACGCGAAATCGAGCGCTGCGTAGGCGGCGCCGAGGGTCAGAAAGGCGCGGACAGCCCAGGGGTCATGCAGCCCGGTCCGGGTCTGGACCAGGATGTAACCCATAACGACGCCGAACCATCGGAGCTTCACCACGGTCGATTCGGCGGCCAGCTCCCACCGCGACCGTCCTGTCTCCACCGCCATCGATGGCCCCCGATCGACCGCCGACGACCTGCGACGGCGACCCTCGCCGTCGTTCCGCCCGCAACACGCCGCCGCACGAACATTGTACGCCATCCACCCCGAACCGGCAGCAGGCAACTCCGCCTGCCTTCGATCGCGGGAATAGTGAGGGGTTGCGTGCTCTGGATAGAACCGTTGAAAAAATTCTCGGAATCCGCAAGGTTTGGCGCGCGCCACGAGCCTTGACGCGCGATGTCAGCACGTCTACAAGAAACGGCGCCGGTTTCTTTTCCCTATCTTTCCTGCTCGCACTCTGTTTACCATCTCACCTAATCGATGATGATAGAGGACCGTAAGCGGGACTCCGAGGGAGTGTTCGACGATGATCGAGCTTCAGGGGGCGGGCGAGACGCATGCGGCGGGTGAGGAACGGTCTGCGTTCCGGTTTGCGTTTTTGCTGCATCCGATCTCGCAGGAAAGCCGGCACCTGATGGATCTCAACCGGGACGGGAGCCTGCACCGGCGTTGGGGGCGGGTGGACCTGGGTGATTTTTGCCTGCGGGCGAGCGAGGCGGCGCGTCGGCAGGCGGAGCAGGGGGGCGAGGCTGCGGATGAGGTTCGCCTATTCGACCGGCTTGAAGGGCTAAGGTCGGCAGCGAGGGCGTCGGCGACGGGTCGGATCTACGAGATACCCATGGACCCCCGCTCGATCCTGAACGACCCTGGTCGGGCGATGGACTACATGGATCGGGCGGTCGAGCAGGCGATCGGCTGGGGGGCAGGGCTGGTCGGGCTCGGCTCGATGACCGGTGTGATTGGACGACGGGGCGCCGACCTGGCGGCGCGGCATCCGATCGCGGTGACGACCGGCAATAGCCTGACGGTGTATGCGACGTCTGCGAACCTCGACCATTTCTGCGGTCTGTTCGACATCGACCTTTCGCGGCAGGTGGTCGCGGTGGTCGGCATTCCGGGAAG
>DAIDJI010000712.1 GCA_027451455.1 Planctomycetales bacterium
GCAAATCCTCGGGTCGATCGATGCCGAGGGTCGGGTCGGGGCGATATTCGCCGGGTCCTGGCACGCTGTCACTCCTGAAAGAAGGGGTCCTTCAGGAGATACGCTCGGAAGTGGCGAAATGTTCACAACCACTGGCCCGGATTCCTTGCTATAGACTCACTTTTTTCGGCTTCCTCGTCCCTGATTTCTCGAGGATTCGCCGCTACGAACCGCCCAGCGGTTGATTATTTTCTCGGCCCGAACCGGCCAGGCGGGCATCGTATCTACAGACTCAGCTCTGTGATTGCCTCGATGGAATTCGGGCACTTCCCGCGGGTTTTCAAGGCCATCGCCATGCCTCGGGCCGCGCCGACTCTTTCTCGGTCCTGGTTTTTGCCGTACGCTCCACGCTGGTTTCGGGCCGGAAAATAGAGACTTTAGCACCATTGTCGGGGCTCCAGGATGACGGAGCTTGGTCCGAGCCTTAGAATAAGGGGGAAGAGCCTCTTGCTCAGGAGGGCGACGCCATGCTCTGCCCTGCAATCTATCCGCCGGACCCCACCTTGGGCATCACCGACCCCCAGA
Organism: Planctomycetales bacterium; assembly: GCA_027451455.1. GTDB lineage: Bacteria > Planctomycetota > Planctomycetia > Isosphaerales > Isosphaeraceae > JAKAUH01. The sequence continues at coordinate 565 of DAIDJI010000712.1, forward strand.
TGCTCCCGTCCCCGAAGGTCGTGCGGCGCAGTCGGAATTACCCGCATCGACCGTGTCCGGAGTGCGGCAGGTCTTGTCCTCGGGAGCGGGTCCGGACTCGCACCCTTCATGATCTGGGCGACCCGCTTGGGGGGCGGCCCCGCGACATCCACCTCACTTACTCCCAACACCACTGCGCCCGGTGCCGCCACTCCTTCAACGCCGACATGTCCGACCTGGCCGCGCCCAAGGCCCGCTACACCCATCGGGTCGCGGCCCTGGCCGTCCGGCTGGTCGTTGAGGACGGCTTACCCTATCAGGCCGCCAGTTGGCACCTCTGGCGCGACGATCGGGTCTTCGTCCCCTTTGCCACCATCCAGAACTGGGTGGAGGCCGGGGGGAAAAAAGGCGGCCGACCGAATCGGGACCGACTACCTCGATTGGGCCCTCGACGGCTTCTCGGGATACATCGCCGCTGACGAGTTGTACGACGGCCCCTACTGCGTCCTGTCGATCGTCGGCAACCGCGCCTTCAAGCGGCTGTGTTACGAGGTCCTCGACCACGACCCGACTCACCGCGATATCCGGAGGTTCTTCCGACGCTTCCGGGCGGCCCTGACCGGCCGGGGGTTGAACCTCCGCGGGGTCACCACCGACGGTTCGGACCTTTATCCACGGCCGATTTCCGAGGTCTTTGGCGCGGTGGAGCATCAGGTCTGTCGCTTCCATATCCTGGCGGAGCTGAACAAGGCCGTCCTCCGCGCCATCGCTCGAGTCCGCAAGCAACTGGCCGCGCAGGAGCCGCAACTCCCGCGCGGGCGCCCCGGCACACCGGAGGCGAAACGGAAGGCCCGGCGACGCCGGCATCTGCAACGGAAGGTGGGGGACCTGTTCGAGCATCGCCATCTGTTCGTGAAGCGGCACCTGGCGGAGGGTGAGCGCCAGACACTCCGACGCATCACTCGGGGTTTGCCTCAGTTGCGGGCCCTCCGGCGAGTGGTGGAGGAGATCCACCTGTTGTTCGACCGCCGGTGCCGCACCGAGACGGCCCTGGCGAAGCTGGCCCGGTTGCGGGCCCAGGTCCGCCACTTCAAAGCGATGAGGCCGATCTTCCAGAAGCTCGAGTCCCCCGACTTGGAAAAGGCACTGACCTTCCTCGACGACAGCCTGCTGGGTTCGACCTCCAACGCCGTGGAACGGGGCAACCGCCGGCATCGCAAGATGCAGAAGGCGGTCTACCGAGTCCGAACTCAAGCGACGATCCGCGGCCGGATCGCCCTGGACATGTTCCGCGAGATCCAAGGCCCGCCCCGTGCGGAAACGATGAAGGCGCTCCACCACACCAGACTGCGATAAGCCCCGACAATGGTGCTAAAGTCTCGGAAAATAATCAACTTCCGGGAGCATGCGTTATGGACGGCAGCCTGGTCGGACGGTTCTTCCTCGAGCCACAACAGACCTTCCAGCGTCAATACGAAGCCCTCCGCGCGATCTTCGTCGATGACGAACCCTTCGATCGCGTCGCCGTGCGGTTCGGCTACAAGCCCTCGACTCTGAAGTCGATGGCGAGTCGCTTGCGGGCCGATTGTCGTCGAGGCGTCACGCCCCCCTTTTTCTCCCCGACGGCCGCGGGCGACCCCTCGGTGCCGGTGCCGGTCAAGAGTCAGCCGCCCCCGAGACGCCCGATGTCGCGGACTGCCGCGAACTGAACCTCGAGCCCGGCCGCACGATCCGTTCACGCGTCGCGGGCGTCTTGCTCTTCTTGCCCCTCCTGGCCCGACTCGGCTTCGATCGGCTCGTCACCGAGGCCAGTTATCCCGGCTCGGGAATGATCCCCGCCACAGGCGCCTTGCTCTCGCTCCTGGCACTGAAACTGCTCGACAAGGAGCGACGGAGCCATATTCGACGACTTCAACTGCGACGAGGTGATCGGCCTCTTCGCCGGCCTGAACGTCCCACCCAAGAAGTCGTTCGCCACCGCCTACTCTTACCGGGCCGTTCGCGATCAGCAACGCGGCCTGTTGCAGGGCTGGGTCAAGGCACTGGCCCCGGTCCTCTTCCCCGAGCCCGAGGGGTTCTCGCTCGACTTCCACCCGATCCCCTTCCGCGGCGACCCCGCGGCGCTCGACCGCCATTACCTCCCGCTCCGCGGCAAGGCCGGGCCGAGCGTCCTGACGTTCTTCGCGCTCGAGCAGGACAGCCGCTGCTTGTGTTACGCCAATGCCAACCTGACCCGCGCCGATCAGCACGGCGAGCTGATGCGCTTCGTGGAATTCTGGCACGGAGTGACCGGAGCCGATCCCAGGTGGCTCTACTTCGACAGCAAGGTGGTCGACTACGCCGAGCTGTCGCGCGTCAACCGACGGGACATCCATTTCGTGACCATCCGCCGCCGCGGGGCGGCCATCGTCCGTCGCCTGGAACAGATGCCGGCGACGGCGTGGAAGCGGGCGGTGATCGACATCCCCAAGCGTCGCCATGCGCACATCGGTTACATCGTGGACGAGGTGAGGCTCCGCGGCTACGACGGCCCGATCCGCCAGATCGCCGTCACCGGCCTCGGCCCCGAGCGGCCCACGCTGTTCCTCTCCAACGACTTCGAGCAGACCCCGCGCGAGCTGATTATCCGCTACGCCGGCCGCAATCGGATCGAGGGCGGCCTGGGCGTCAGCGTGAACTTCTTCCACCTCGACTGCTTGGCCAGCGAGGTGCGACTGAATGTCGATCTGGACGCGGCCTTGACGGTGATCGCCAACGGCTGCTACCGATGGCTGGCATCGCGGCTGAATGGGTTTGCGAAGGCCGACCCGAAGCAGCTCTCCCGCCGCTTCAT
>DAIDJI010000713.1 GCA_027451455.1 Planctomycetales bacterium
TCCGCTCCGAGAGCAGGCCGTCGCCCCAGAACCGGCCGAGCCAGGGGACGTGCTGCTGCACCCACTCCGGCGACCGGAACGGCTCGGGCGGGGTCCGATCGGCGGTGTCGAGCAGGACGAAGAGCGCCCAGGCCCGCGAGACCGCGATCGGGTCGCCGACCGAAAGCACCCGGGCCCCGTCGAGCTGGGCCGGGGTGCTTGCGTACCAGGGCCTCATCCCGAAGAGGAGCCGGGTGAACGCGCTGGCCTTCGAGTCCTGGGTCAGCAGCCAGACATAAGGAAATGCCGGTGAGTCCTCCCGACCCAGCCGGATGTCGCCCCGGATCAGCCCAAGCGATTGCTGGTCCTGGAAGACCGGGACGGCCGATTCGGTCTCCTTGCTCAGGAAATCGACCCGCGCCCCCGGCGGGAATCGATGGTTGAGGTCGTCGAGGACGCGACCGGTGAAGGCGTCGTACCAGTACGTCAGCTCGAATCCCCGCCGCCAGGCGCCGAGCGGTCCGCCGACCAGCTCGTTGTAGTAAGAAAGCTCATACGGATGGATTCGGACGAGCCCGAGGGCCGACGGCGCCAGCACCGCGACCACGACCGCCGGCAGGGCCCAGGTGAGGGCTTGCCGCGATCGGAGAAGGCGCGCCAGGATTTCGGCGATGGCCAGCGTCCCCCATCCCGCGAACGCCGAGAGGAAAAAAAAGGTCGGGAGCATCAGCCGGACGCCGTCGTGCGCCGGGGTCGGGAACATCCGGACCACCGGAAGCGTCAGCAAATGGACCAGGAAATACAGGGGGAGCCGGTCGCGGCGCAGCCGGGGGATTCCCCAGACCATCCCCACCACCGATGCCGCGAGGATCGCGGCCGGGACCGTGATCGCGACCAGGACGAACCCGTTGTGCCAGGGGAGGCTGAACTCGTACTGCTGGCCGAGGTAGAGGATCTGGATTCTCGGCAGAACGTGCTCGCGGTCGGTGTTGAGCATGTAATAGTGGGCGAGTCGAGGCAAGGTCTCGCGCCACCAGGCCGGGTTGCCGAGCCATCCGATCGCCGGTGCGAAGGCCAGGATCGCCGTCCAGACCTCCAGTCCGGGCCGCTCGACGCCCCAGGTCGGGCTCGACCTTCGGAGCCGTCCCAGCACCCGGCGGAACAACCAGACGATCAGCGGAGCGGCCAGGATCGCGCCCGACCAGTCGCTTGAGGGCCGGTCGAGGAACAGGTTGGCGACGTTCGGCGGCGGAAGTCGACGCTGCAAGAACTGAATTTGCTGGAAGGCGAGCGCCAGCGGGGCGAGCATCAGGGCGGATGTGACGACCCCGTCGATCCAGTCTCCGAGCCTCGGGCGGACGATCGCCGGGACGAGTCGGGTGGCCATCAGCCAGCCAAGGATGGGAAGCAGGACCATCACCGCGGCCATCTTCTCGATGAACGCCAGGCCGAGCAGCACGCCGACCATCATCCGCCAGCCGCTGCCGCCCGGCTCGTTCAGCCCCTTCCAGAGCGCCAGGGCGGTGGCCGCCCAGATCAGGAGGCCCGGGACGTCGGTATCGATCAGGTGGGCCTGTCCGTAGAGCCGGGGCATCAGGAGGAGCGACCCGGCCATCGCCACGCCCGCCCAGGTCCCGTATCGACGGGCGAGGAACCGGAAGCCGATCACGATCGTCAGGGCGAACTCCAGGACCGTCGCCATCCGACGTGCCGGGATCTCCTTCATCCATCCACCGAAAATCGCGAAGGTCGCCTGGTTCAACTGCCCGGCGAGAGGGGGATGGAAGTTCACGCCGTATCGGCCGTAATGCCAGTAGTAGAGCAGACTTTCGGGGTCCATCAGCTTCTGGACGTCGTTCCACGACCGCGTCTTCCCGAGACCTTCCCACCACTCGGCCGAGAGGATCTGGCTGTATCGATACGCGGGTTCGTCCCAGGTCAGGCCCGGGTCGCCGGCTGTTGGGATCAGGGCGGCCAGGGTGACCGCCGCGACGGTCGCGGTCGCCCATCGCGAGACCCGGACCGGCCGTTCGTCGGCCGGCGCGGCTTCCTGAACGTCCTCGACAACAGCCTGGGCCATCCTGATCGATCCCCGATTGAGCACGAATTTCCCGACGATTGGCTTCATTATTGACCGCATCCCGACCCCGGAGCAAGACACGCCGGAACGTCGGAATCTCCCAGGCGATGCGTCTCGGCAAGATGGGATGGCCGCGGCATTAAAATTGCCGTGGGGGAAAGAAGGGTTTGAAACGGCGGGACGGATTATTTAACCTCTCCTGCGCCGTCTCTCCTGGCATCGTAGTCAGGACGAGCGAGACAAACACTTGAGGGAGAATCTCTGATGAAGCACCTGATGACCCTGGCCCTCGGCGGCCTGCTGAGCCTTGGCCTGCTGTCGAGCGACGCGTCGGCCTGCTGCAAGAAGAAGGCGAATTGCGGGAATGCAGGCTACACGACGGCTACCTGCTACCAGCCGGTGGCCTCGAACTGCGGCGGCGGCCACAAGGCCAAGAACCGCTGCGGCGGCTGCCACAAGAAGATGAACCACTGCTCCTGCGCGGCGCCGGTCATGGCCTGCGGCTATGGCTATGCCACCCCGACCTATGCTCCGATGGCGACCGGCCAGTACATGGGCGCTCCGATGGCGACCGGCCAGTACATGGGCACTCCCCAGGCGACCGGCCAGATGATGGCCCCCCACGCGCCTGGCAAGTCGATGGGTGCCACGCACTGATCGACCCCACCCCCCGGCCAGCGGACCCCCCGTCCGCCCGGCCCTCGAGTCTCTTGAGACTCCTTCGTCACGCCCATCCGAGAGCCCGGCCAGGGAGACAGGCCGGGTGGAGAATCCCTGCGCCCTTCGGGGCGCCGGGGACTCTCTCGTGAGGGATTTTTTTACGAGGACGGCCGACGTTTGGCCGGATCCAGGCGAACGCATTCGGAATATGGGAAGACCCAGACGAGTGGGACGCCCAGCTTCTGGAAGACATACTCCGCTCGTCCCTCCCGTGCGAGGTTCCGATCGAGCGGCGAGAACGCCCCGGGGCGATTCTGGAGAACATACCAGCGGGGCCGTCCCGGATCGATCGGGAAGATTCTTCGTGGGAGGTCGCCGGTCTGGCGGAGATACTGCCAGTTCGTCGGATTGGTGGCGAAGAGAATCGACTCGCCTGGCCCGGTGTGGTCGGTCAGCCATCGGCGGGTCTCTGGGACGAGCGCATCCCAGTAGTACGTGGGCTCCATTCCGATGGCCGCCGCGACCGGGAGCCCGCCGACGGCTGGGCTGAAGTACGAGAGCGGGACCGGCATCATCACCGAGAGCCCGACAACTCCCTCGGCGATCGCCGCGAAGATCGCTGCGTGTCCCCATCGGATCGACCAGGTGACCAGG
>DAIDJI010000714.1 GCA_027451455.1 Planctomycetales bacterium
CGCGGCGAACCGGGCGAGCCTTGGAGTGTTGTCACGCTGGTAGCCGATGAAGCCCAGGTGATCGGCCCGGACGGTATCCCAGACGATGAGCAAGGTATTGCGGGCACGCGGCGGTTTCGAGAGCGCGGCGACCGCCCGCGTCTCCTGGATATTCTCCCACCCGGTGGTGGCCGCGGCCGAGGCGATCAGTATCACGATCATTCCGGCCGGGACATACCTCAGCCGACGCGCACCGGCGAGATCCCCGACGATCGCCTCGGCGAGAAGCCGCCCCAGACCGGCCGCCGCCAGCAGGCTGCACGCGGGATAAATCGGAAGCCGAAGCAGGGCGCCCCAGAGGCCGAGCGTCGCCAGGATCCAGGCACCCCATCGGACCGAGAGCCTGCCTCGACCCAGAACGGCAATGGCCATTCCCGGGATCGCCAGCAACGCCAGGTGTCCCAGCGGGACACTCCAGAGGAAATCCCGGGCGATCCGGTAATAACCCTCCGGATTCAGGAAAAACCGCTTCAGGACCAGGATCAACACGTCGAGATACCCCGACACCAGCCCGATCGCGATCGTCATGGCGATCGCCGAACGGACCGTCAGCCGGCTCTCGGACCCGCGACGATCGACCGGCGCCTCGGTCCTCCTCGACTCGCTTACCGCGACTTCAGGGGCCATGATCCAGGAACCCGTTTCCGTGATAGGCGTGGCGGTCTTCCGCAGATGGATCACTCCGCGCGCGGATCGATCGACCACCGGTCGCAAGCCTCGACCGCATCGCAAATCTTCTTGATGGAGCCACCGGTGGCTCCAGGGAGGAAGGCAACCCTTACATATTACGGCGATCGTCCTGGTTTTCCATGCGTCGTCGGCGAAACCATGGCCCCTGAAATCCGGAGAAATTCAAAGGGAAAGCGTCCCGCCGAGACGATCGAGCGAGTCCTCGAGAAGCAGCCAGATCTCCAGTCGCTGAATCTGGCGGGCGAGCGACTCGACAGGGGAGCCCGGGCGAACTCGCGAGCAGAGATCGATCATCGCCATCGGGTCCCAGCCGCCCGCAAGAAGGCGAGAGCTGGTCGCGGCTTCGCCGTGGGCGTCGAGGAGGGGCCGGGCCGACCGCGCGAGGTCAGCGAAGATCGGATGCCGGCCGACCCGGCGGAACCAGTACGCGGCGTTTCCAGGGTCGGGCTCGCGACGGTGGGCGATCCCGTGCCAGTAGGCCGAGCTTCCTCGCTCACCGAGGTCGTCGGCCTGTTGCGCCGCCTCGTGACTGGCGTCCCAGAAGTCGTACATCTGGAGCAGGCCCGCGACAAGCGCCAGCCGCGACGCCCGATCCGCCTCCGGAAAGACCTCCGACCAGGATGACTCGGAGAGGGCACGCTCCAGCCGGGGGCGTGGGGGCCTCTCCTGGACGAGCGGGATGCCGGCCGATCCCTCGTCGCCGAGCGCCTCCATCGCCAGCGCTGCGACCACATCAACCGCGTTCACGGCCCCCGTTGCGATGATCGCCGACGGCCGATCACCGGCCTCGAGTCGGTCGACCAACTCGGCGACCGTGCGGCCGTCGGACTTCAGCCGGTACTGCGTGCCGTCCAGAATCAGTCGGTCGGCCAGGGTCCCCATCACGATCTCTCCGACTCGCTAAAACACCCAGCGGACGATGTCCTGGATCGTCACGAAGATCATCAGCCCGAGGACCAGGAACAGCCCGACGTATGTTCCCGCCACCAGTGCCGACTCCGGCAGCGGGCGCCCGCGCACCTTCTCGGCGATGAGGAAAACCATCTGGCCGCCGTCGAGTGGCGGGATCGGCAGGAAGTTCAGGACCGCCAGGTTGATACTCAGGATTCCCAGGAAGTGGATCAGGTACGTCAGTCCGGTCTGAGCCATGCTGTAGGCGAACCCCGCGATCGTGATGATCCCGCCGAGGCTCTTCGGCCCGACCCGGCCCGTCGCCAGGCTCCGGAACATCGCGTAGATGCTCAGGATGTTCTCGATCGTGTCGTCGTAGCCCAGCCGGAGCGCCGAGGCGATCGGCATCGGCGGCATCTTCACCCGGAGCGCGTAGAAGAGAAGTCCGCGGTCCGGGTACAACCACCCCTCCACCGCCTCGGGCTTCATCGCCTTCCGCGCCGTCGACTTGTTCACCACCAGCTCGATCTCGTAATCGGGCGAGCGCTGGATCATCCCGAACGCGATCGGCCAGGTGACCTCATTCTTGTCGAACTCGAGGGTGACCGGCGCCTCGTCGTCGGCAGGTTTGCCGTCGGCTGTCCTGGCCGTCTTCGACCGCGTCATGATCATCGAATTCACCACGTCCCCCGCCTTGATCCCCGCCTGATCGGCGGGCGAGCCCGGCCGAACTCCGGCGACCTTCGTCGTGACCGGGAAGCAGAGACCCAGACCAGGGACGTCGAGTTCGTTGGAGCGGTCCGTCCATACCAGGGGATATCGGCCATTCGGCGTCGCGGTGATCGCCTGCTCCTTCTTCTCGCCGCCAACCGAGGCCCGCTCGACGACGAACTTCATCGGCCGGGTCGCATTCGCCCAGCAGAGCGTGGAAAGCCGCATCGGGTCGAAGTTTCGATCCCCGTCCACCTCCACGATCCGATCACCAGGGCGGAACCCGGCGGCCTCGGCTGGCGAGCCGGCCTGGATCGCTCCCACGGGTCCCATCGTCATTCGGAGGCCGAAGTCGACAAACTTCGAGGGCGGCAAGGTGATCTCGATCCGGTCGTGGACCGGACCGTCCTCGCCGCTCGACATCAGCCGGCGCTCGATCACGTGCCGGATCGGACGATCGGGGAACTCGGCCAGAACCTTCAGGTAATCCTGGTGATTGGCGAGCTTGCGGGGTTCCTGGCCGGCTGGACCGGCGGCCACCAGCGTGTCGAGGAACTCCCTGGGAACCGCGAACCCATCGGCGCCGGGATACCTCGGCGCTCCCGACATCCCGGTCGGCGCCATCATCCCCCGAATCTGGAGAGATTCCGACTGAAGGATACCGATCGTCGGACGTTCGCTCCCCGGCTCGCGGACCGGCTGGATGTTCATCTCGATCGGACCGTCGTGCCCGGGGCGATCGACGCCGAACCTCAGCACCTGATCGGTCCGGCTCAGCGAGACCGCCAGGGTGAGCGTCGGAAACTTGATGTCGCGCCGGCCGTCGATCGAGACGATCTCGTCGCCGGGGCGCATCCCGGCCCGGTAGGCGGGCGAGCCGGGGATCGCCGCGCCGACCTTCGCCGGAATGGCGTCCATCCCCTGACCGTAGGCGTACACGAAGCAGGCAAGGCCCAGGAAGATGTTCATGATCACCCCGGCCGAGATGATCGCCATCCGGGCACCCACCGACTTGTTCGGATAGGCGCGCGGGTCGGA
>DAIDJI010000715.1 GCA_027451455.1 Planctomycetales bacterium
GGGGCATCTCGGTCGCGATGGATAACCGGTGGACGCGCCTGACGGTTCTTTCCGCACTCGGGCCGCCGCTCCTGCTCGCCCTCTTCCTGGTCTTCTGGGGACTGTTCGAGCAGAAGTCATCGTTCCTCACGCCGTTCATGATCTTCCTTGAGAATCTCCCTCCGGAGCTGAAGAACGGGCCGCGCGGGTATCGGACGACGATCTGGACGCTGGCGTTCCGGCAGTTCTTCGAGGTGCAGCTTGTCTTTCCGATGATCCTGACGCTGCTGGTCGGTCCGGACCTGATCAGCCAGGATCTGCGATTCAACGCGATCCCGCTCTATCTCTCGCGGCCGGTCCGGCGATTCGAATACTTTTTGGGCAAGCTGGGGGTTGTCGCGGCGTACCTCGCGGCCGTGACGGTCGGCCCGGTGCTGCTGGCGTTCACAGTCGGATACGCGTTTAGCCTGGATCTGCACATTGTGATCGACACCTCCCGGGTGCTGGCTGGCTCGCTTGCCTTCGGGGTGATTGTTACGGCGTCGGCTGGATTGCTCATGCTGGCTTTCTCGTCGCTCTCGCGAAACTCGCGGTACGTTGCCGCGATGTGGCTAGGATTCTGGTTCGTTAGCTCCATCGCCTCGGGCGTTCTGCAATCAACGGTCGACGCCGAATGGTGTCCGCTCGTCTCGTACCGGACGAATCTCGACCGGATACGCGACGCCCTGCTCGACTCCGAAACCTCGTGGGACCAGATGACCAGCCTCGGCCAGGTGAGCCCGCGATCGCTCCCGATGCGACCGTTCCAGCCTCGACGACACCACCGGGACGATGATAACCCGGCCCGCCGATCGCCCTGGGCACCCCGGACGTACCCCTGGGAGTGGTCGGCGGCCGTCCTCATCGGTCTCGCCGTCGCCTCGCTGCTGGTCCTGACCACCCGCGTCCGTGGCCTCGATCGCCTCCGGTGAACCACGAATCGAAATCGGGGAGCAACCACGAAAAACACGAACGAACACGAAAAGAAGGCTATTTACTTATTGATTAAAGTAGATCTATAATAAGATTTTTCGTGTTCGTTCGTGTTTTTCGTGGTTGCTCTCCCGTATCCTAGCGGGACGGGCGTTTCGAGGCCGAGAAAGGGCGAGCGTGGCGATGGGGCAAGCGGTCGTCGAGTTCCGGTCGGTCTCGAAGTGGTACGGTCAGGTGATCGGCCTGAACAACCTTTCGCTGGAGCTTCCCCCGGGTGTCACCGGGTTGCTCGGGCCGAACGGGTCGGGCAAGAGCACGCTCCTGCAACTGGCGACCGGCCAGTTGCGGCCGAGCCAGGGGGAGGTCCGGGTGCTCGGGCACCGGCCTCGCGGCCGCGCCGGGTTGAATCGCTACATCGGCCTTTGTCCCGAACAGGACGCCTTCTTCGAGTGGATGACCGGGCGCGAGTTCCTTCGGACGTGCGCCCTTCTCGGCGGACTGGGGCGCCGGGGCGCGCGGGCGGCCGCCGATCGGGCACTCGAGCGGGTCGGGATGACGGAACACGCCGGGCGGGCGATTCGCGGCTACTCCAAGGGGATGAGACAGCGGATCAAGCTCGCTCAGGCCATCGTGCATGATCCGATTGTTTTGTTCCTCGACGAGCCGCTCAACGGGACTGATCCCGTCGCACGACGCGAGTTGATCGACGCGATCGTCGAATGGGGCGCAACCGGACGGACCGTCCTCGTCTCCAGCCATGTTTTCCACGAGGTCCAGGCGGTCACGCGCTCGATCGTCCTCTTGAATCGGGGCCGCCTGGTGGCGCAAGGGGATGTCCGGCAGATCCGGGACCTGATCGACTCGCACCCGCACCGGATCGTGCTCCGGTCGCCCCGGCTGCGTGAGCTGGCTGCCCGACTGGTCGCCTGCGACGACATCGTTGGCATCGACCTGAGGCGCAATGACGGCACACTTGTCGTCGAGACTCGCCTTCCCGACCGCTTCTATTCGCGGCTCGTTGAACTGGCACTCGACGGCGGTACGCCGGTCGAAGAGGTCTATTCCGACGATGACAATCTCGAAGCTGTTTTCAAGTATCTGGTGACGACATGAGCTTGCCTTCCGAGCCCAAATCCGAGTTTTCGCCAACGAAGATCCCCGCCCAATTACCGATCGGGCTCGATCCCTCGGCTCTTTTGATGGTCGTCCGGATTGCGGTGGCGCGCCAGGGACGCGGAGTGAGGCGGTGGGTTCTCGCCGGGGTCTTCGCTCTGCCGATCGCGTTCGCGATCCTGATCCGGCAATTCCGACCGAACATCGAAGCCGCCCCTCTGGAGGACGGGCTGATCCTCGGCCTGATCTTCCCGGCGCTCGTTCCGCTGGCGGCCCTGCTGCTCGCCTCGGGGATGGTACAGGACGATGTCGAGGAGCAGACGCTCACCTATCTTTTGGTCCGGCCGATTGCGCGGTGGGCGATCTACCTGGCGAAGCTGGTTGGGACGGCAATCGTGGCGTGGGGCCGGTCGGCGATCTTCACCGTCGCGACACTTGGGGCGATCCACTGGGGAGACCCCGGCCTGGTCGGGTCGGTCCTGCGGGAGCGGGTGCCGATCTACGTCGCGATGCTCGCACTGGCGACGGCCGCATATACCTCGATCTTCGGGGCGCTGAGCCTGGTCCTGCGGCGGGCACTGGTGGTCGGGGCGGTCTACGTCGTGGTGGTAGAGAGCTTCCTCGGCGCGATTGACTTCGTGATCCGCGAGGCGACCGTGATCTATTACATTCGGGTTCTGGCCGTCCGATGGCTGGGTGTCGCTGGCGAGGACTGGTCGATCGATCCGGACACAGCGGTCTCGGCGTCGACCTGCGTGATTGTCCTGCTGGCGATTACCGGTTCGTTCGCGGCAATCGGTTCGGCGATTTTCGCCGGTCGCGAGTTCCGGCTGAAGACACCCGAGGGGAACTGATCCCATCGGATCCTGGTCGCCCCTGGCCCTGCCGGAGCCCGAGCCTTATGTTAGGGCAGTCGGCCGGGTCGCATTTTCGTGCAGGGAGATCGGATCATGTCGATGACGCGACGCGATTGGCTGGGAATGACCGTCGGTGGAATGCTCGGGCTAGGATCGTTCGGGGAGGCAGAGGGACGTGTCGAGCAATCAGGGGCGCCTCTGACGATCACCGGGCTGAGGATCACACCGATTGCGCTACCCGATCCGCCGCTACTCAACGCGGCCGGATGTCACGGGCCTTACTTCCTCCGGAATATCGTCGAGCTGAAGACCGACTCCGGGATCGTCGGCCTGGGCGAGGCGCCCGGTGGACAGGGTGTGACCGCCGGTCTGGAGAAGGCGCGACGCATGGTGGTCGGCCAGAATGCGATGGCTTACCGCCGATTTGCCCGCGAGTTGCAATCG
>DAIDJI010000716.1 GCA_027451455.1 Planctomycetales bacterium
CTCAATCAGCCCGGGAATGTCCGCGACGACGAAGTTCATGTCCTCGGCCAGCACGGTCCCGAGGTTTGGATACTTGGTCGTGAACGGGTAATCCGCAATCTCAGGATGCGCCCGGGAGATCCGCGAGAGGAGCGTCGACTTCCCGGCGTTCGGCAGACCAATCAACCCAACGTCGGCGATCACCTTGAGCTCCATGGTGATCCAACGATCCTCACCCGGTAACCCCTTCTCATGCTGCCGGGGCGCCCGGTTGGTCGACGACTTGAAATGCGCATTGCCGTGTCCGCCCCGTCCACCGCGCGCGACGATGACCCACTCGCCAGCCTCGCGCAGGTCCTTCAGGACGAATTCGCGGTCCCGGTCGCGGACGATCGTCCCAGGCGGAACTTCGATGTTCAGGTCGTCGGCACCCCGGCCGAAGCAGTCAGAGCCCTGCCCGTGCTCGCCCCGGCTGGCTCGCCAGTGCCGCTGATGCGAGAGATGCGCGAGGTTGGTAAGTCCCTCGACCGCCCGGATGATCACGTGACCACCGCGTCCACCGTCACCGCCGTTCGGGCCGCCTCTTGGCGCGTATTTTTCGCGACGGAAGCTCATGCAGCCGTCGCCGCCGGCCCCACCGCTCACGAAGATGGTCACGCGATCGACAAACATGGTGCCCTATCAAGGGTGAAAAACAAGTAGGTCAGGCCTTGCAGCCTGACCCACCGCAAAATTCTCAACGGACGTGGATTCAGCCCTGCGCAGCGGCCGTCTCCAGCGGAAGGACGTTGATCCGCCGACCACCCCGGTCGAACATCACGGTCCCCTCAATCAGCGAGAAGAGGGTCCAGTCACGGCCGACGCCGACGTTCCGCCCCGGCTGCCATCGCGTCCCGTGCTGCCGGCAAAGAATGCTCCCCGCGCGGGCGAACTGGCCGCCGTAGAGCTTGATCCCGAGCATCTGAGGATTCGAGTCGCGGCCGTTGCGGCTCGAGCCCTGTCCCTTTTTGTGAGCCATGAGATCCGGTCCTGCGTGATCCGATCGGAGAACCCGACGACCCGACGCCCGCGGGTTTTCCCCTCGCGCATCATTCGGGCCGGGCGGGCGGTTGTCAATTCCGGTGCAATTCATAAGGATAGCGGAATCCCGGCCCGGCCGGCAAGCCAGGTTCTGCCACCCTCCCCAATTGATCCACACGGAGGAAAGACCCATTGATGGAGTCACAGCCAAAGGCGGTCGTGCTGCTGAGCGGCGGCCTGGATAGCGCCACCGCCCTCTTCGAGGCCAAAGCCGCCGGGTTTGATTGCCAGGCACTCACTGTCCGCTACGGTCAGCGACACGCCGTCGAGATCGAGGCGGCCCGGAAGATCGCTCAATCCGCCGGGGTCGCTCGCCACATCGAGATCGAGATCGACCTTCGTGCCTTCGGCGGGAGCGCACTGACCGACGACCTCGACGTCCCTCGCGACCGCTCCGACGAGGCCATCGCCCAGGGCATCCCGATCACCTACGTACCTGCCCGGAACACCGTCTTCCTCTCCATCGCCCTGGCCTGGGCCGAGGCAATGGGAGCGTTCGACATCTTCATCGGGGTAAACTGCGTCGATTATTCGGGATATCCCGACTGCCGTCCCGAATTCCTTCAAGCCTTTGAACGCCTGGCCAATCTGGCCACCCGCGCGGGGGTCGAGGGTGAGGGGAGGTATCGCATCCACGCCCCGCTCCTGCGACTCGACAAGGTTGAGATCATCCGTCGGGGTCTTCAACTGGGCGTCGACTACGCGATGACGCATAGCTGCTATGATCCGACACCCGACGGGATCTCCTGCGGGTCCTGCGATGCCTGCCGAATCCGGCGGACCGCCTTCGATCGGATCGGCATGGCCGACCCGATCCGATACGCCGACGCGGGAGGTTAGGCGCTCTTTCGCGTCCAGAAGCTCACCAGTAGACCCACTCGTAAGCCGGATCGGCGAACTCGATCTCGCGTTCGTCGAGATTCCGCTCGTCACCGTGCCGGATGAAGTCCAGCCGGAGGGTCTTGTACTTCGCGACCGGCTTGCCGCCCCCCTGCGCCGGGACTTCGACGTAGCCGTCAGAGAGCCCTCGAACGTAGATGCTAAACCGGTCGGCCTTCGGATCCCATCGATCCCAGGTTGCAACGCCGAAAACGGCGTCGTCGACGTTGGGCTTGGTGCTCGGCGGGATCATCCCAATGTTGTCGACCGCCCCCAGCAACGGGATCGACTCATCTTCCCGGCGCCGGATAACCTGGACGGCCTCGGGGATCACCTCGTCCTCGAACCGCTGCCCCTTTTCATTGACCATGACGAACTGAGGCGCGAACATCCGCGGCGCACCCGTCCGATTCGCGACCTTGTAATACAGGTAGAAGACCTGCTTGCGCCCCTTCCCGGGAATCTCGACGGTCCGGAGCCGAAGCTTCTTGCAGGCGAAGTCGAGGACCCAGATCCCTTTTTTGTCTCTCGGCAGGAGTGAGGCGTCGACCATCTCGTAATTGTAAAGGACGCGGTCCTTGGGGACCGGGATGGTTTTCAGGGTCTTATCCAGCCGGAATGGCGGGACTGGGTCGGGTCGGGCGTCGTCCTCGGGCTTGTGGTAGGGGTTCGGCTGAGCGGCGCCGGTGTTATTTTCTGCCGGCTGCGGTGCCTCTTGTTGGGCCATGGCCGGAATGGCCGTCGCCATCACGAGCCCGGCGGCCATCGCCGCGGCCCACCACTTGCCGGCGAGGACCGGCCGGAAATCCTGACCCCGTCGTGATCTGGACACGGGAATTCTCCCCAGCATGGGTGAGCGGATACGCGGGACTGGCGTCGATGGAACGGCCGATCGGCCGGGAGGGGACCGCAAGCTCTCGGGTCCATTCCATAAGTAGACCGATCGGGAAAAAACCGTCAAGCGCAGTTCTCCCCAGGCCAATGTATCCGACGCCGACCGGGGGCGCCGAGGGAATCGGCGGACCGGGACCCTCCCGGATAACGCGGGGTCAGGGTTGAAAGCATCGGAGCGATTTTTACAATGGGACCTGTCGCGATAGTGGGAACGACGGAGCCGGGAGCCAGGCCAGGTCAGGCCGGAGGGATCGCCTTGCTGGATCGCATCACTCGCAACTGCGCCGCGTTAGGATTCCTGGGCCTGCTCGCCTGCCCCTTGTGGGCGACGGCCGCCGGCTTCGAGACCGTCATTCTCAAGGACGGCCAGCGCATTGTCGGCGAGGTCGTCGCCGAGAAGTCCAACGCACTCTATGTGGATCTCGGTTACGATCTGGTCCGCATCCCCAAGGACCAGGTCCTCCGCCGGGCCAGGGGGGATGCGCCCGAGGCAGACTCGCCACGTCCCGAGGCAAAGGGGACGGAGCTCGAC
>DAIDJI010000717.1 GCA_027451455.1 Planctomycetales bacterium
AGCCCAATCTATCATCGCCCCGACGCGGGCGCCGCTCCGTCCCGGCCGTCCCCGCGGCCACCCGGCCCGATCCGGCCACCCGCCGACCGCACCCCGTCGGACCGGCCCAATCCGCCCGGCGAGCCTCACTTGGGGCCCATTTCCCGGGATCGGGGCCCTACGACCCGCGGATCCGGCCCGGATCGGAATAAAGGGGCCAGGGTCGGAAGAAAGCGGTCGGGAACCGATTCGACATCGGCTATCGACGGGAGCCAGTCCGGCGCCCGCACCGAGACGATCGACCCGTTCGACCTGGAATAACGGTTGCAGACACCTTATCCTGGCCGAGACCAACGCCGAGTTCCCCGGCGGAGTCTCCGACCAGATCAAGCGAGCGGTGAGTGAGAACGCCACGAGCCTTGGATTCAAGACGAATTCCTGGGAGTAGTATGATCTCGGAAGGCTCTCGAGAATCCAGATTTCCGGATCGCGGGCGGAGATCTGGTGCGATGGCTTTCGACGCATGGGGTGGCCCGCCTCCGCACGCCGGGCTTGATCCTGCTAACCGTGCTTCGGTGCACGCCGAGGGCCCGCGCAGGGTCGATGCCCCGCTCACCACGGGCCAGCGCCTGGAAGTGAACCGAGCGATGCCCTGATCACAGACGTGCTGACGAATCGCTTCTTTCAGGTCGGTGATGTCTTGCCCGCAGGTCTTCTCGACGTCGATGATCGTCGTCGATAAGGTCGAGGACTCGGAGCGAGTCCTCGCCGTCCATGTCGACGTCGTCCTCGACCTGGAGATCAACGACCCTGGGATCGGGTGGGAGCAAGGGGTGGATCTTGCTCAGCTTCAGGGTCTTTGGAGCCTTCTGGACGACCGGATCGACGGCGATGGCGAGACTCTCCCGCAGGTCGGCATCGCGTTCGCCTCTCGACGGAGAGACCAAACCCTCAATCGACCATTTTCCGGATCGGCCGCGTCCGTCGCGCCGATAATGTCTCCATGAGCGACGATTTCGGCGGACTACTGAAGGTGACGGAATCCGGCTTCTGGTGCGAGGCGGGCGGGTTCTTCGTCGACCCCTGGCGGTCCGTCGATCGGGCGGTGATCACCCACGCACATGCCGATCACCTCGCCTGGGGATGCGGGCGCTATCTCGTCGCCCGGGACGGTCTCGCCGTCGCCCGCGTCCGGCTCGGAGAATCGGCCACGATCGACGCCGTCGATTACGGCGAGCCGGTTGACCTCGGCGGCGTGAAGGTTTCACTTCACCCGGCCGGGCATATCCTCGGGTCAGCTCAGGTCCGGGTCGAACATCGCGGGCGGGTCTGGGTCGCGTCGGGAGATTACAAGATCGAGCCCGACGTGACGTGCCGGACATTCGAGCCAGTACGATGTCACGTATTTATCAGTGAATGTACGTTTGGGCTGCCGATTTACCGGTGGCGACCGCGTCGGGAGGTTCTGGATTCGATTGTGGCCTGGTGGCAAGGCAATTGCGAGTCGGGCCGTTCAAGTATTCTTTATGCGTACTCGCTGGGCAAGGCTCAAAGAGTCCTGGGAGGTCTCGTGGAGTCTCGAATCGACCTTCCCGGTCCGATCTACACTCACGGGGCTGTCGAGGCGATGAACGCCGCCTATCGGCGGTCGGGGGTGGTACTTCCGCCGACGATTCAGGCCCGATCGGCTGGGGCTGGCGGGCGTTTTGAGGGCGTGGGGGCGCTGATTGTGGCGCCTCCGTCGGCGGCTGGTTCGCCGTGGGTCCGGCGGTTTGGGGATGCTTCCTCGGGGTTCGTCTCGGGATGGATGCGAATACGGGGCGCCCGGAGGCGGCGGTCGGTCGACCGTGGTTTTGTCCTCTCCGATCACGTCGACTGGCCTGGGCTTCTCTCGGCGATCGATGCCACCGGCGCGGAATCTGTCTGGCTGACCCACGGCTATACGGCGGTCGTTGCCCGATGGCTCCGCGACCGGGGACGCGACGCCCAGCCGGTGGCCACCCGGTACGAGGGCGAGGTCGAGGGGACGTCAGGCGATGAGCCCGACGCCGACCGCAACATCTCTGTTTCGATCGATCCGTCAGGAGGTCCGGCGATTGACTGAGGAACGCGCGCCGGTTGTGTTGATGGCTCACCAGTTCAGGGCGCCGAGGACCAGGTTTGTCATCGAGGTTGATCTGGGCGACGCGGAAGCCGCTCCGCCGGATGCACCGAGACTGGCCACGCCCGTTCCCTTTGGATCGAGGAAGAGAGCGTTGGGGCTGGCCTGGTCGGTGATGGTGATGTTGACGTTGCCGCTCATCCCGCCGGACCATCCCTCGTCCCGGACTTTCCAACGCCCGTTTTTCAAGATCACGATGCCACTCCCTGCTGAGCTGAGGTCGATCCTGATCCAATCCAATGCAGGAGAATGTCTCGAAGTCCTTGCCGTAACCCATCAGCAGCGCGCGGGGATCGCCGGCCCAGGCGATTGGGCAAATGTTGGCGACCAGCTTCGGGATGATGGCGGTCGAATCGAGGACTGAGTCCTGGAGAGAGGGCCGATCTTCGGGTCGATTGCGAAGGGCGGGCAAATCTCCGACTCGGCCCTTGCATTGCTATCCGGGCATCGCCCCATCCGCCTTCGATCGCGAGGGCCGGTTTCGCGTCTCGAAGAGGCGATGCGATCCGGCGCGGCGAGGGCCGGTTCACCTTCTTCCGATCGATCTCCCCACCGAGGATACGTATGGGCGTTCGAATCGACGCGGGGTGATCCGGAAGTCGAAGGGGGGAGCCGCGGAGCCGCGGGTTGTTGTGGGCGATCCACGTGATGGACCCCGCGGGGATGGTACAATGCCAGGCTCTCGCTGGCGAGGGTCCGGCGGGGTAGCGCGGATGCGTTCCGCGTTCCGATGGTCATGGCGAGGCCTGAAGCGATGCGACGTGCGATCTCTGGTGTGTTGGGCGGATTGCTGACGATCTCGACATTCCTGGGCGCCCTGGCCCAGGAGCCCGGTCCAGGACAGCGGCCAGGCGGACCAGCAAGGCGCCCGGGAGCCCCGCGCGGCCAGGCCAGGCCCGCCGAGCCCGAGAAAAAGGACACCTCAACACCCGGGGCGCGAGAGGCCGCCGAGGCGAAGCCGAAGAGCCGCGAGGCCGACGATGAGAAGCCGGTCATCACTCACCACAAGATCACGATCGGCGGCGAGGACCTGAAGTACACCGCGACCGCTGGCCTGATGCCGATCCGCGACGCCAAGGGGGACACCGAGGCCCGGATCTTCTTCATGGCCTACACCCGGGACGACGCCGGGGCGCCGAAGGCGATCGCGATCACCCACAGCGACAGCACGAGGATCGGGTGCCGCGCGACGGCGCGGCCGAGGGACAGGAAGGAGGTTCT
>DAIDJI010000718.1 GCA_027451455.1 Planctomycetales bacterium
ACAGGCGTGAGGCAGGCCCACAAACAAGCCCCTGACATCGGAGTCCGGAGCTTACTCATCATATGGGTGCCAATCCAGCGATGGGCCTACCACCCTCTACCACCTTTACCCCGAAACCGCCCGAGATACCCCTGTTTTCCGCTCGATTTCAGGTGGTAGTGCTCGCTATTGCAAACGGCGTCCGATGCCGATAAGATATGACAGCGTTGGGTTTACGGCTCATCAGCAAGAGCACACGAGTTGCTTGGGGTGCTAGAGGTCACCGGTTCAAATCCGGTCGCCCCGACTTGACCTAAGTTCTTTGCCGAACACCGTTCGGTGTACCGGCCGGTGGTCGGCAGTGTGGCACGAAATTCCTGGTTGAAGGGTGTAACCTACACACTTCAGGAAGAGAGTGCCGAGGGCTGACTCGTCCGCGTCCTATCCCACTGTTTCCATATAACCTCCCGGTCGACCATCGGTATGATTCGGGGCCGGATCTTTATGCCGGCCCCTTCGGGATGGTCAAGTCCCGCACCGACTACAGGCGGGTCACTGCGGAATGGTAGGCTGGCGTCCCCCAAGGCGCCGCCGTCGATCGCAACAGGCAAGCTCCACGGGAGCCGTCCGTTACCAGGCTGTTCGTGGCCTACCTCTGTCACTCTGAAGAATACTACGTCAAGAACGGCGAGGCGACCAATCCGATCACCATGATCGGATTGGTGCTGAAGGTTGCCAAGCGGCTCCATCGTCGCCACCCCTGCCGGGACTTCGGGCCGCTCGCCGTCCGCCCGGGCCTTTGGGTCTCCAAGCGTAGGCGTCGGGCTCAGGCGGCTGGTTTCGAACCTGGCCCAGAATCCGATCGGGTTTTGAAGAGGGGGCTCTCTTCGGCCTCGCCAACCTGGAGTTCGCTCTCGCGGGCGGTTGGCGCGGCCTCGAGGTAGACGTCCATCTGCTGGCCGACGTGGACCTCGACCGCACGATCCTCGGGAAGCTCGTAGATCACCTGAAGAACCCGGGTGTCGACCCGCTCGGAGTTGTACCCGGTCAGGCTCTGCTTGGGGATCACGTAGGGCTCGACGTAAACAAATTTCAACGGGAATCGGACCCTCGGCCGGCCCTTCAGGGTCGCGATCGCGTCGGAGCCTGTCGAGAAGTACGGCAGGTCGTTTTCGTCGATGTCGACCCGGACGTGCAGCCGGTGGATATCACCGAGAACGACCATCGGCTCCTTCCAGGCAAAGGCCGCGTACTGGCCGAGCCGGACGTTCAACTGAAGTACCTCGCCGTCCATCGGGGCCCGGACGATCAGCCGCTCAAGGTTTGTTTTGATCGAATCGACCTGGCTCTGCGCCAGCTTGACCTCGGAGCGGGCGACCTCGATATCCTCTTTCCAGGTCCCGGCGAGAATGCGGTCGAGTTCGGCCCGAGCCTTGGCGAGGGTCGCCTTCGCAGCGAGGAACGCAAATCGGTCCTTGTCGAAGTCACTCGCCGGGGCGGCGTTGCGGGCGTAGAGCCGATCGGTTCGGGCCATCGCGGCCTCGGCGTCGTTCATCCGCGCCTCAGCCTCCTCGACGGCCGCCCGGGCTGGCGGGATGTCCTCGGGCCTTGGCGCGTTTTGCAGCTTGTGAAGCCGGGCTTTCGCCGCTTCCAGCTCGGCGAGCCGAACCTCCAGCATCGATCGATACTCGCGGTCGTCAGTCTGGAAGAGCGGGGCGCCGGCCTTGACCCGCTCTCCCTTCTTGACGAAGAGTTCAGTGACCACGCCAGGGACATTCACGCCGATCGGGATGTTCTCGCGGCGAGCCTCGACCAGCCCCGAGCCGGCGATCATTCGGACCGCCTCAGGCCGCGACGGCGGCTCGACGACCGGCCGCGAAGGTGGCGGGACCTGCTGCGCCTGGATCACGGTGTACACCGAGAATGAAAGGCCGACGACGGCCAGAACTGGCAGGATGTATTTTGCGAACATGCTTCGACGACCCCCGGTCGGGAGACTCACAAAAGAGGGGAAAAGTCCGACAGGCTCGGTTGGGATGCGGCTCGCTGCTCCAGACGGACGATCCGGCCGTCGTCCATGTGGGCGATCCGCTCTCCGAACTGGAAGACGCGGTTGTCATGGGTGACGACGATCACCGCCCGGTCGGGCCGGACCGCAGCGTCACGGAGGAGTTGCATCACGGTCTGACCGGTCTCGTGGTCGAGGGCGGCGGTAGGCTCGTCGCAGACCAGGAGTCTCGGCTCGTGGACCAGCGCTCGGGCGATCGCCACCCTCTGCATCTGCCCACCAGAGAGCTGGCTCGGTAGATTCGCGAGCTTCTTCCCCATCCCAATCGAGGCGAGGACCTCGCTCGCCCGACGGACGGCCTGGTCTCGCCGCCATCCGGCGATCACCAGCGGAATTGCTGCGTTCTCGGCCGCCGTGAGCGCCGGCAGGAGGTTGTACTGCTGGAAGACGAAGCCAATGTTCGTCGCCCGGAACCGTGTCCGGGCCCGGTCGCTCATTCGGTCCAGCGGCTCGCCAAAGATCGAGACCTCCCCCTCATCGCCGTCGAGGATGCCGGCGATCACCGAGAGGAGCGTTGTCTTCCCGCATCCCGATGGCCCGACGATCATCGTAAGCTGGCCGGCGAAGACGTCCCAGTCGATCGACCGGAGTGCCTGCACTCGCTGCTCGCCGGTGCCAAAATGCTTGCCCAGCCCACGGATTCGGACCGCGACCTCCACACCCGCCTCGTCGCCTGTTGTGGCGACCCCGGCCGGCGCTCGGCGTTCTTCCGCGACCATCATGACCGACCTCGCAGGGACGGAGCCATCGATACGCAATGTGGGGCAACGGCAAGCAATCTTGAGAAAACGGGAACTGGCACCAAGTCCTCAGTGTGCCTGTTTCTGCCTTCTCGCGGAGGGAACTCAACGGAAGACGATCGCCGGTTCCAGGCGGATCACCCGCTGGACGCTCAGGAGACTTGAAAGCACGCAGATAAAGACGATCGAGCACGCCGTGATCGGCAGTAGCTGCCAGGGGGTGAAGTAGGCCAGTTCGCCCCCCTGCGTGGCCCATCCGAAGAGAGCCGCCAGCCCGACTCCGATCCCATAGCCAAGCAGCCCGACCACCAGTGCCTGCAAGAGAATCATCCCGACGATCCGGACGTTCGTCACGCCCATCGCCTTCAGGGCGCCGAACTGCTTGATGTTCTCAATCGTGAAGTTGTAGAACGTCTGCCCGGCGATCGCCGTCCCGACCAGGAAGCCGAGGAACGCATCCGGCTCGCGGAACAGCTCGCCGATGCAGCGGGCGATCGCGTAGCCGCACAGGAACGCGCCGGTCAGCCAGCCGTAGCGCGCCCGCAACCGCTCCGACCGGGCGAGCAGCATCATC
>DAIDJI010000719.1 GCA_027451455.1 Planctomycetales bacterium
AGGTCTACGTGGTTGAACTCATCCGGCCGATGCCGGGGATGGTGCCGATCCCTCGGGGTGAAACCCGAATTGAGGGGCTCGCATCCTGGCTTGGGCGGCTGGAGAGCGGTACGGTTGTGATGGGTCCTGCGCTCGATCTGCCTCGGATCCGGTCTGCCGTGCCGCCCGAGGCGATGGCGGCCGTCGATCATCCAGGCTCGCCGGCCGGGGAAGATCTGCTGGCGATGGCCGACGAGGCGATCGCGACGGACCGGGTGGAGAATCCCTGGCTGCTCGAGCCGTTGTACCTGCGCCGAAGCGCCGCTGAGGACCAGTGGGACGCCCGCCTCGCCCGATAGGCCGGGCCGGGCTGGGCCCTCTGATCCTCTCCGATCACCAACCTGAATCATCCCATGAGCACCGCGAACCAGGAACGGACCCAGAAGGCGTATGGCCTCCAGTGGAATCGATACCGGATTCTTCGTCCGGAGGAGGATCGCGCCACGTTCCTCAACCGGACCGGGTTCTCGCCGGAAGACCTGAAGGGCCAGACGGTCCTTGATGCGGGCTGCGGGATGGGGCGTTACCTCCGGATCGCGGCCGAATCGGGGGCACGCCGGGTGGTCGGGGTGGATCTGAGCCTGGCGGTCTCGGCGGCCCGAGAGTTGACTTCCGACCTGCCGAATGTCTCGGTCGTCCGGGGCGATCTCCTTCGCCCGCCGTTCGCATCGGCGAGCTTCGACCGGATCTATTCGCTGGGCGTCCTTGACCACACGCCCGACCCCCGGGCGGCGTTTCTCTCGATCGCCCGGCTGCTCCGTCCCGGCGGCCGGATCGCGGTCTGGGTTTACCCGCGCGAGCGGCCCGTCGTCGAGGCGATCATGGACGCCCAGCGCGCCGTTTCTTCGAGGCTGCCGGTGGGCATTCTGGAGGGGCTCTGCCGGACCGTGGCGCCGATCGGTGGGTGGAAACGCCGCCTGATGTCGAGCCGGTCCTGGATCGTCCAGCGGTTCGGGGTGGCGCTTCATCTGGCGACAATCGGCGTCTCGATGCACCCCGACCCCGAGGTCCGCGCCTGCGACACGCTCGACTGGTACGCCCCGCGCTACCTCTTCCGACACACCGCCGAGGAGGTCGCCGGCTGGTTCGCCGAGGCCGGACTGGTCGACATCCTGGATCTCGCTCGCGACCAGCGGTTCTTCCACGAGGGGCAGGGGAACGGCGTCAATCTCTCTGGTAGGCGGCCAGAATAAGCGGTGTGGGGATGACGGAAGCCGGTCCTCGCGTTATGCTTCGGCTCGCGTCGTTGTCGCGAACCGCTCCACGAGGGAGGCTTCCCCCAATGCCGTTCCAGCCGGGATTTGACCGATCCGAAGCCGAGGCCCTGCTCGCGATACTCACCCCGATGGAGGGCCTGGCTCCTCCGCTTCCGCCGCCCCCGCTTCCCCTGGGCTGGGTCAAACGCTTCGAATCTCCTCAGCTTGGTGTCTTCGACAACAAGTGGGAACTCTGGCAAGACCCCGTGCCGGGGTCGGGGCGGTTCGCCTTGCTGGTCCGCGGGACAGTCCAGGAGGCCGGGAGCATCATCGACGACCTGCTCTCGGTGATGCTTCCGGCCGCCGGCAAGATCATGGGGCGGGATTACCGATTCGCGGGCGACTCCGAGGCCGGGGTCCACCTCGGATTTGCCCTGGCAGCGCTCGTCGTCCTCTGGGACCAGACCGACGGTGTTCTCAAGCAGTTGCCGTCCCTCGTCCCCGCCGGCAGTGAGGTCTACATCGCGGGGCACAGCCAGGGTGCCGCGATCGCCACGCTGATCCGATCCTACCTGGAGCATTTGACATCCCCGCCCGTTTCGGGCCTGTCCTACAAGACTTACACCTTCGCCCTGCCCAGGCCCGGAAATTCCCGATATGCCGACGAGTACAACGCCGAATTCGCCAATAACGGGATGTCGTATAGCCTCATCAACTCGCTCGACTGGGTGCCGCAGTCTCCCTTGACGCTCGAAACGCTGGCCGACGTCAACACGCCCAATCCGATCAGCGTCTGGTTCACGGCCCGGGTCTTCCTGGAGCCGGTCCACCTGGCGATCTCGGCGCTGAGGGACGCCGTCCACCTCGCCCAGGTCACCCGGCACAAGCCGCAGCTCGATCATCTCTCGCAGAAGCAGAACGGTGTCTCGCTGGCAACCGCCGCGGCGATGGGCCTGCCGACCGACCTGCCGGAGATCCTTCCCTCACTCGACTTTGAATCGTGCGGATCGCCCTTCCTCCTGATCGGTACGCCGGGGACAAACCCGGCCGACCCGCACGATTTCTTCTGGCAGCACCACGCCTCGATGTACTACCTGCTGCTCACGGGCGGGACGATTCCGACGGTCGCTTCGGTCGCGGCTCAGATGGTCGAACCGCCGGACTGCCACCCGGGTTGAGTCAGGGTTGTCCGTCGTTCCTCAGCTCCCAGCGCTCCCCGAAGAACCCGGCCGCGACGATCTTTCCGGGCGCCCGGGAGGTCACGGGCTGGTCGATGTCGACGACCGCGTAGTCGGGGAGGCTGGGGACCTGCCTCGCGTTGCTCAGGTAGTCATATTCACGGAAGGTGAACCCGCTGTTGATCACGACATAACGCCTCGGGTTCAGCGGGTTCGGGTAGATCAGCACCGGGACGTGATGTCCGGCGTCATACGTCGATTTGCCGAGCCGGACGCCGTCCTTCTCCCATCGGATGGGGAGCTTATCGGCGATCTTCGCCAGGATGGCGTTGCTGCTCGGATCGCCCCAGAGAATGAGATTGTTCCCGGCGATGTCGGCGTCGTTGATCTCCTGATCGGCCTTGATCCGGGCGACACCCCGGAACTGCTTGCGCCAGTGGTCGGCGGCGTGCTTCATCTCGCCATCGACCCACTTCGCGACCTTCTCATTCATCGCCGAGCCGGTCGGACGGACCATGAGAAAGCTATCCATGAAGGCGTCGTCGATCGGCCCCTGGAGGCCGTGTCGCTTGCGGAGGGTGCCGTCGTCGTCCGAGGAGACCAGCTTCCACTGTCCGTCGAGCTTCCGGAAATGGGCCGTCCACGAACAGTCGGAGCGCGGGCCGGGGGCTTCCACGGGCGTCCCGTCGATCGTTACCGACTGGCCGCCGAGCTTCGGAAGGATTTCCGTCGGCAGGAGGCCGGCTGAGAATTGAAGCGTCAGCGCGGAGACGTTGCGGGTATAAATCGAGAAGAGTCGATCCTTGTCGGCCGCCAGATTAGCCTCGACCCTGGCCCGCTCCCAGTGGTGCTCAAGCCCGTCGATCTGGACCCAGAAAGATCGGTTGTACCGGAGTGTCCAGGTGGGGAACCGGACCGAGACCGGCAAGGGGGTTCGCA
>DAIDJI010000720.1 GCA_027451455.1 Planctomycetales bacterium
GCCGCCGTTGGTGTTGCCGTCGACCGACGAGAGCGTAACCTCGACGAACGGCACTCCGCGCTCCACCAGCCGGCGCGCAAGCAGGCACCCCTGGCCGAACGGGTTCCGGCCGTAGGCGTCCTGGAGCGCGGCGGGCTCGGTGTCGAGGTCGAACGCCTTCGCCGCCTCGGACCGCATCATCCGGACCGCCCGCAGATAGGCGCTCCGGTGGCTGGAGGTTGGGACGCCCGGACGGCTCTCCACAAAGCCGCCGCCAAGGTCGCGCATCAGGCCGATCCGGTCGTCGGCCCGATTCCGCCCGATCCCGCGCGGGATCTCCAGGTCGTCGACCCGGAGCGAGGACGCCCCGCCGTCAGCGGCTGAGGCTCCAACGATCGTCCGCTCGCCGACGTTCAGCGACGCACACTTCGGACCGAGAAAACCCGAGCTGAACGCGGCCGGGTTGATCGACCGGACCGGGCCGATGCTGACGAACCCGGGCAGCTCGACCGAGTCGTCGTCGAGCTCGTTGGCGACCAGCGAGCCGAGCGTCGGGTATCGGACGGACCCTTGCGGCAGGTATCCGGTGCGAAGGTAGTACGTCGCCCGGCTGTGATCGCCTTCCTTCGTGTTCATCGATCGGATCAGGGCCAGATCCTTCATCTGCTTCGCGAGCTTCGGCAGGTGCGGGCCCATCCGGATGCCTGGGACGGCCGTTTCGATCGGCTGGAACGGCCCGCTATTGGCGTGACCCGGCTTGGGGTCGAACGTGTCGGTCTGACTCGGACCCCCTGACATCCAGAGCAAAATGCACGACTTCCGCCGTCCCGGGTGGTTCGCCGCCTCGGCCGCCAGGGCTTCGAACCACCCCGAGGACGAGGCCGAGACCCCCAGCGCACCCATCGCGCCCGCGACCGAGAGCCGGATCGCCTCGCGACGCGAGAGCCTTCCGGCCCGTCCTCCGAACAGGTCTCGATTCATCGGGAGGCACTCCTTCCGGGTGGTAAGGTTCGGACTTCGGTTTTCGGGAGGAGACGGCTCCAGCCGGCGATTGCCTCGACGACCGAAAACGGGAAACCTGAAGATCAATGGTTCAGGTGGAACTCGGGCCCATTCAAAATGGCCCAGAAGATATCGGCGAGGGCCTTCGATCGCTCCTCGTCCGACTTCCGGCGCCCGACGTAGTCGACCAGCTTCGCCATCTCGACGGGCGTGGGGCGTCGGGTGAGGGTCGCGAGGAAGAGCGTCTCGATCCGGCCCCTGGTGTCGAGGAACGGGGCGCCGACGATCGCGCCGAGGACGCGGCCGGTGGTCGGATCCGTCGCGGCGTCGATGTACGAGCCGTTCATCAGGGTGAGCGCCTGGACGATCGTGGTCTCGGCCTCGCTCGGCCGCTCCTGCCCGCCGCCGAACAACTCCAGAAAGCGGGCACGGTCGCCGGGTTGTCCCGATCCCGTCGCGCGAGTCAGGCTGTCGAAGAGTTGCGACGGGGTCAGGCCCCGGACCGGCATCGTCGCGAACATCGGGCCCGTTGCGGAGGAATCGTGTCCGGTCCCGATGCCCGCGCTGGAGAGGTTGTAGGCCCGGGTCGCGGTCAGGGTCCGAATCAGGAACTTGAGTCGATCGCCGTGGGCGCGAAACTGGTCGGAGACCTCGTCGAGCAGCGCCTTGAGTTCGGGATCGGTCTCGCCGTCGAGGTCGTCGACCGGCTCGATCAACCCGGCGCCGAGGAACCGGGCCCAGACTCGATTCACCAGTGCCCGGGCGAAATACGGATTCTCGGGCGAGGTGACCCACTCGGCGAGGATCTCGCGTGTCCCGGCGCGGGGGCGCCACTCGGGTTTGGTTCCGTCGAGGAGGGTCGCGGCGACGACCTTTTTCGTCCCGGGGATGGTCAGCTCGCGGATGGGGGTGGGCCGCTCTCGGCGCATCATCCGGGTGGGGTCGTTCCCCTCGCTGGGGACCTCGGCGAAGAACGCGGCGAGGCTCCAGAATTGCTCGCGCTTCCACGAGGCGAACGGGTGGTTGTGGCACTGGGCGCATTCGAGCCGGATGCCCAGGAAGACGCGAGCGGTGCCGGCGGCGAGGCTCTCGGGCTTCCGGCCCTTCGCCAGGTAGTAGGCGGCCGGCGAGGGCGCGGGGACGGCCCGGACGACGCCGTTGGCGAGGTCGAGGTCGGACTGGGGCGCGTCGAGCTTCGCGGTGAGGATCTCGCGGACGATCCGATCATAGCCGGCGTCCTCGACGACCTTGCGGCGGAGCCATCCGGCGAAGGTGGGGGCGAACGGCCGGGCCTCGTCGTCGGTGTCGGCCTCGGGGAGGAGCATCCGCCGCCAGACCTCGGTCGCGTGTGCGGTATACGCCGGGCTGTCGAGCAGCCGGTCGATCAGCGCGGCCCGCTTGCCAGGGGCCGGGTCGTCGAGGAAGTCGCGGGCCTCGGCGGCGGTCGGGATCTTGCCGACCAGGTCGAGATACGCGCGGCGGAGGAACTCGCCGTCGTCGGCGATCGCGGCGGGCCTGATCCCGGACTTCGCCCATCGAGCGGCCAGGACCGCGTCGATCCGGGCGGCCAGGGTCCTCGCATCGCGGGCCGATTCGACCGGATCGGTCCGAATCGGGCGACGTCGGGTGCTGGTGTCGGACGGCCCGCCGGCCCTCGCCGGTCCGGCCATCGACCCGATCATCAGCGCCATTATCGCGACGATCCAGGGCCCCGCGACTCGGACTCTCATCGGTGCGTTCCTCCCGATCCCGAGGGCGCCTCGTCGATCGATCCTCTCCCTTACAAATGAGTATCCCCCGCGACCGGAAGCTGTCAACGACAAACTTCTGACATTTGTGGAATGCCTGGCCGGAAGCGTTGACGGAGCTTTGAAGATAGGTACAGGAATTGTTTGAATCCGGCTTGCGCCGTGCCGTAGGGGAAGCTTCGCTCTAGGTGGCCTGGGTATCGCGGACCGACGCGAGCGAATGGCGAAAACCGGGGGCGTGCAGAGCGACCATCCGGGCCGGGTTCTGGATCGCCTGGGATCGCATCCAGGACTGCGCCAGATCCAGAAGAATCTGACCTTCGCGTCCGCCCAGGGACAGGCCAAGGAGCCACCGCGCCGCAGCGGCGTAGGAATGCATGGCCACCGCGTCCAGGCTGGCGATGGCCCGGATGAGTCGTTGCTGCGCCAGGGCCGTCTCGCCTCGGCTTGAGGCGATGCCGGCCTGGGCGAGCTGCGCGAGGGCGATCGCGAAGTCCAACCCGCTGCGCTCCAGGCGGCGGGCATCCGCCTCGGCGGCGGCCAGGAGGATGCGTCGGCCGCGTTCGGAAGCCTGGGCAGCGGCGGCCAGGGCGCTGCGGCATCGAAACGACAGCATCCAG
>DAIDJI010000721.1 GCA_027451455.1 Planctomycetales bacterium
ACGATCGCGAGCGTGCCAGCGGCTTGGAGTCCCCGGCCCTGGGCCTCTCGCGTTCCCTTACGTTCATCGATCAGGATCCAATCGGCCTTTAACTCCCGACCCAGCGCGATGGCCGCGGTCTCACCGCTTCCCAGCTTCAGCGAGGCGTCGGTCGTCGTTGGGTCCTGGATCGTGAGCCACTCGGGCGGGCTCGCGGCCCATAACCGGACGGATTCCGGGGCCCTGTTGTGCGAGAGCTCCGCGATGACCGCCGAGGGGGCATGGACTTGTTCGAAGAGGTCCGGCAGCACCTGGACCGAATCGACGAGGATGAGATAGTTCAGCGGCGTCGTGTCGACAACGACTATCATTCAACGGGTCGCGCCCGCAGGCCCTCGCGTAAGGCAGCGGCCTGGGCCAGCAATTCCTCGGCCGTCACGCCCGAAGAGACCTCATGACGCTTGAGAGTCCCTTCGATCTCCAGGCGGCTAAGTCCCAGGGCTTCGGCGAGCTGGTGATGGGTAATGCGGTCCTGGCGGTAAAGCTGGACGAGGAACGCTTCACGGGCTTCGCCGCCAAGGTCGGTCCCGCTGGCGGATATCTCCTGCTCGATACTGGACGGAAGCTCAAAAGTGATGTTCATGCTTAGCCCTTGTCGCGTGTGGCCAGGGTCCGTACCGCGGTCCGCTCGTTTGGCAATCTCTGAGGAAGGACGACGACGGAGCTGCGCTCTCGCACCTGAATCCCAGTTCCGCGATTCTCTTACTGGCCGCTGGCGAACCTGCTTGTAGGTCCACAAACACCTGGGTCATCTTATGGCATTCGACCTCCGCCGTTAAGATCGCGCCGGCCCGCCCCGGCCAGGGACCTTCTGCATGGCCCCTCCGCTGATCGAGAGCGGCGGTTCGATAACTGGGAACTGGCGAGAGTGGCCAAGACCGTCGCGGTGCGCCGGATTCGTTCCCGGAGACATGGTCCCGCGGCCGACCGTTCCGGCCACTCAAAGGACGGTGAAGAGTACCACCCGAGCCCCCTGGATCGCCCGGGCTCGCTCTTCCGGCGTGATCGCCCCGCGCTCGACGACGCCGTCGAGCAGACGGAGCGTGCTCCGGATCACGAATTCCTGGGCCGTGCCGATTTGAAGCTCGTCGCGGTGGTCGTGGAGAATGCGGAGGACGGCCCGAAGGGCGACGGCCTCGGCGAGAGGGTGGTCGGGGTTGTCCCGCCATCGGGGAGCCTCGGGAGCGTCGACGGCCGACCGGACGACCCGCTCAATCATTCGAGAAATCTGGAGCATCTTGTCGTGGTCGAGGGTCTCGGGGACGTCGCGGGGGGTGTGATAGCAGGGGTTCTCGCCGGTCGTGAAGAAGAGGAACGGGATGCCACGCGAGCGGAAAGGGCCGTAGTCGCTCCGGTTCAGGACGAGGATATCCGCGCCGAGAAGGTCGACGGTGAGCGGTCGTCCCTTCGCGGCGGTCGCGATCCAGGGTCGGGTGACCGGGGCATGCTCGGTCCCCATCACGAAGACGTGGTCGCCGCAGAGGCCGGCGAGGGAACGTCCGATCATGTCGGCCGTGACGAAGAGCGCGATCCGATCGAGTGGGACCGGCGGGTGGGCGACGAAGTAGCGCGACCCGAAGAGGCCGGCCTCCTCCAGGTCGAAGCCGATGAACAGGACGCTCCGCTTCGGAGGGGTTGGCGAGGTCTTCAGGCAGCGGGCGACCTCGAGCATCATGGCGACGGCCGAGGCGTTGTCGTCGGCCCCAGGGTAGAGCCGTCCGCCGCGGACGCCCAGGTGATCGAAATGAGCAGCGACGAGGACGTACTGCTCGCGAAGCTTCGGGTCGGAGCCGATCAGACGGGCGGCGACATTGCGGCCGATCCGGGTGCCGGGCTCCTGGCCGGGGATTCTCTGGGAGTATTCGCCGTCGTCGAAGGCAGGTTCGAGCTTCAGCGCCCGGAAGCGATCGACGAGGTAGTCGGCGGCCTTTTCGGCGCCGGCGCCGCTTCGTCCGGCATACTCGGGTGAGGCGAGGGTCTCGACGACGGCGCGAAGGCGGTTGGGCTCCGGCGTCGGTGAGACGGTCTCGCCGGCGTGCAGCGGGACGGGTGCGATCAGCGCGATGGTAAGGATCAGGGCGTGCGGTCGACGATCCGTCCGCCGCAAACTACCCGGCCTATCCGTTTGAGTCGATCCCGGCGGCATGATGCGTCGCTCCTTCGCCTCGGATTCCCGGATATCGGCCGCGCGACCGCCGATCGTATGACATAGTAGCCCACGTTCTCGGGAACGGCTTCCCAACACGGAGGTGTCGCGTGTCGCGCAGCACACGGATCAAGATCTTTGCCCTGGCCCTCGCGCTGGTCGCGTTCGGCGGGACGGGCTCGGCGAAGGCCCAGGATTGGACCGACTTCTACCACTGGCCGTACGTCCCGCCCCAGGTGCCGGGCAACGGCTTCGAGTATAACGGACTGTACGACGGCTGGTATCGCTATCCTCGCGAGCAGCGGATCGTCCCACAGATCCAGGGCCCGTACTACCGGAACGAATACGGTGGTTACCGGGTCTTCGGCCTCTTCTCCCACCCGAACGGCTGGCACGGCTGGCAGAAGAAGCGATGGTATCAGGGGATGCACTACACGATGGACGTCTTCTGAGCGAGTCGGCCGTCGCCTTTGATGATCCCCCTTACGAAACGAAAACGGGTGGGCCTTGCCCCGATCGGGCGGCCCGCCCGTTTCGCTTGCGCGGGCGATGGAAGAAGCGTCGGGGGTAAGCCGTTGTCGAGGGTGTGGATATGGTTGGATCGGGCCCCGGCCGACCGGCCACGAGTCGCTATCGTTTCGGAGAGATAGCCGGGGAATCCGCTCTCGACTCAGGGGGTGCGAAGGAAACGGATTTCAGATGTCAGATTCCGAATTCCAGAAACATGGCCCCATGTAGCGTATCGCCTGGCGTTCATCAGGAATCTGGAATTCGTCCTCTGGAATCGATTTTTCTCCTAAACTCTCAGTCAGTCCTCGCCTGCCCGAGGTTGCAGGCGATCCGAAAATACATCTCGGCGGCGAGCTGCACCTGCTCGATCTCGATCCATTCGTCCTTCGTGTGGGCCTGGGCGATGTCGCCGGGGCCGAGGACCACGCAGGGCGTTCCGGCCTCGGCGAGCGGGCCGGCGTCGGTGCCGAACGGGACGCCCCGGATCTCGGGACGTCGGCCGGTCGCTTCTTCGATGGCGATGGAGAGTGGGGCGATCCACGCCTCGGCCCTAGGGGCCAGGGCCGGCATGTGGACCCAGGGTTCGCCGAACTCGATCGCCTCGGCCCCGCCCGGGATGCGGTCGAGCAGGACGCGAACCTCCTCGAT
>DAIDJI010000722.1 GCA_027451455.1 Planctomycetales bacterium
AGTTGCGCCGAGCGCAGCGGTCCCTCGGGACGAAGGTCGGGCGAGGCGTCCGGGAGCATCGCGACAGCGCGGCGGGCGATCCCGAGCGGATTGAGAACGAGGTAGCCTCGCCGCGGCGAGGATCCCTCACGGCGGCCGACGATCCGATTCGCGAGGGCCATCGCCCGGGCCTTCTCGGCCGATTCGAGGTCGCGGTCGGCGTCGTTGGGGCGTCGCCGTTCGATGGCTTCCTCGATGGTCAGGAGGTCAGGACCGGTTCCGAGCGACTCCGGTTCGTCTCCGGCCGCCGAGGCGATCGCGCGGGCCATCGCCTCGGCCATTCGCGCGGAATCGAGGCGGGCCCGCAATCGTCGATGACGGGCCAGCCCGGAGATCGGGTCCTCGTCACCTCGGGCGACGGTCTGGGCCAGGTAGGGCGAGATGTAGGCGTCGGAGTCGGGACGGAAGTTTTCGTAGGGCCGATCGGTCAGGTGGAAGAAGTCGCCGAGGGTCGTCCATCGACCGAGTACCGGAGAGTAGGTCCCCACTCGACGGAGGTCGAGCAGCCAGGGGGCCACCGGGCTCGGCCATCGGACGATCGGCATGGCGGCGGTGTGGTCGTCCCGCATCGTCGCGGCGAGCCGCCAGGCGAGCCGCCATCCCTGGGAGGGACGGTCGCCGGCCATCGGTGGACGGACCATCGCCTCCAGGCTGCTTCCGTCCGGCGCTTCCCAGAGTCGCTTCGTCTCGGGCCGGAGCGGGAATCGACCGGCATCGAACGACATGTGAAGCGCATATCGGATGCCGAATCGTTTGGCGATCTGCGGGAGCTGAGGGAACAGACCAAATCGCCGGCGCGCGAAGGTCTCAACGCCGCGATCGTCGAGGTGGGCGTGGTAGACGTCTCCGCCCTTTGCATACTGCCAGAGGATCGACTCCATCGGCAGGAGGGCGTCTTCCGATTCGAGGTACGTCCCGCCGATGACGTCGGCCCATCCGTCGGCGATCGCCTGCCGGAGCGCGGCGATCTGGTCAGGATCCGCGAGAGCCTGGGCCTCGATCGCGACGGCCGGGGCGAGGAGCGTGAACGGGACGGCGTCGGCCATGGGACCGGCCAGCACGCCCCCCGGCAGAGTCGGGTCGAGCAGGCAGATGTCGAGCAGGTAGGCCTCAACGGGATAGAATCGCTCGCGGGCCTGGGTGAGCAGTTCGAAGCCCGCGCGGAGGCGGTTGGTCGCGCCGTGGTGGTCGCCGGACTGCCAGGCCAGAGCCCCTGCGGATAGTTCGCGCCAGAGGCTCTCGCGATCGACCTCCTCAGAATGACCCATCGCGGTGGTGAGGTCGCGGAGCATCCATCGGGCGGCGCCGAGGGCCAGGAAGTCGCGGGCGGTTGCCGTCTCGTCGGGGCCTTCGGCGTGGATCCGCTCGCGGATGCGACGGATCAAATCATCGCGATCGGTGCCCGAATGGATCAGAGTGGTGCCGGTGTCCTCGGCCTGGACCCGGTATCCGGAGGGGAGCCGATCGCCGGTCCCCTCGACGATCACGCGGACCTCGCGTGGGCCGGGCGAGGTGGGCGACTCGATCGACTCGAAGCGGGGCAGGGCGCGGGCCTTCGCGAGGATGGCCGGATGCCAGATCGCCGTCGCCGCGCACCAGGCGGCGAGGGCCATGTCCTCGGAGACGGACGCGGGCGGCTCCTGGCCGTCGTACGGCAGCATGGCGATCAGCGACCAGCCCTCTTCGGACGAGGCGGCGTTGAGGGGCTCCGTCGGGATTTCTTGCGAGTCCATCAGGTTAGGCTCCGAGGGCCGATTTGAGGTCGCGGACCTCGTCGGCCAGCTTCTCAAGCCGGCCACGGAGATCGTCCACCTGGGCCCGAAGTGCAGTGATCTCGTCAACCCAGCCGGGCGCAGCGGCGGTCGCGGCGACCTGTTCCCGGGCCGGCGAGAGACGCGTCGGGACCTCGTCGTCCTCAACGACCCGGTTGGCGAACGCCTGCCGGACCCGCTCGAACTCCTCGGGCGGATAGAGGCCATGAGCCACGAAGACGCCACGCTTCTGGCCGGGCGGCGAGAGGAAGTGGACCAGCTTGCGCGGCACCAGCCCCTCCAGGATGGTCCGAAGCACTCCGAGATCGGCGAGCGGCTCCATCCGGCTTGCCCGGGCGCGCAGGTCTCCCTCGGTTTGCGGTCCTCGCATGAGCAGTTCGGCAATCACCGCGAGCTCGACCTTGCTCACCTTTAGCCAGTCATAAAGAGTGTGCTTCCATCGAGAGACACGACCGCCTCCCTCGATCAAAATCGTCGCGCCCTTCTTGCGAAGGCCCTGCAGCGTGTCCTCAACGTCGTCGGCGTCGTAATTGGTGATGGGATCGCGGTTGGTCTTCTGGTTACAGGCGGTGACGATCGCCGCGATCGTCATCGGGTAGTATTCGGGCGTCGTCTTGGCCTTCTCGACCATGACGCCCAGGACGCGCCTCTCCCTCGGATTGAGGGGGACCCACGACGGTCCCGCGCCCGCCACGTTCGGATTGTCGGTCATGTGTCGAGATCCTGAATCGTACCGGACGAGGTCAGGGAAGCTCCATTCGGAGCGTCCCGGTGACGCGGTTGGTGAGGTTGGCGAGGCCCACCGTCATTGCCAGCTCGATCAGCTCGCGGTCGGTCAGCGACTCCTTGAGCTGAGCGAAGAGGGCGTCCTCGACGTGGATATTCCGCGTGGCCTGATCGGCGTATCGCATCACCAGGCGCTGGAGGTCATCGTAGGCGTCGCTCTCCTCGAAATTCGACGTCTCGTTGACCTGGCGATCGGTCAGGCCGGCGCCCTTGCCCAGGACTCGATGATGGTGGAGGCAGTACGCGCAGTCGTTTCGTTCGGAGGTTATGATGTAGGCGAGCTCGCGGAGCCTGCCGTCGAGCTTGGTTTTCGGCAGGGTATTATTGAGTGCCAGGAATCCCTGGAGCATCTCGGGGTTGTGGGCCATGGCCCGGAAGACGTTGGGGACGACTCCGAGGGCCTTCTCCATGGCCGCGAAGATCGGCTGGACCTTCGGGTTGGCATCCTCGTCCGAGACATAACTGACCAGTGCCATCGCCGTAATCTCCCGGTTGGCCGTGCTGCCCGCGGACGCGGGACCGGGATCATGGTAGCCGCCGGGGCGCGGCGGGTTCAAGCGGTCAGGCGGCTCGCCGGATCGAGGTCGGCTCCCAGGTCGGCAGGTCGCAGAGGCCGCCGCCGAGGAAGAGGTGATGCCAGAGCTGCGTCGAAACGACGCAGGTCAGCGCCACGTCGAAGACGAATCGGGCGGGTGTGATCCGGGGAATGCTCACCTGCCACGATCGCTGCATTGCGACGGCCT
>DAIDJI010000723.1 GCA_027451455.1 Planctomycetales bacterium
ATCCTTGCGATCCGCTCCCCGACTCTCGCCGTTCTCGCGCTCGATACGATGGAGGCCGACGGCCTGGCCGCGCTGAAGCTCCTTGCCGCGCAGGGATTGCGGCCGGCGACCGTTCTCATCGGCTCAGTCCCGGACCGGGTCCTCGCGAGCCTGCGCCCCGACCCACGGACGAAGTTCCCGCACGACGACGGGATCAACCTCTACATCCTCGAATACGAGGGGGGCGCCCGGGCGAGTGCCTGGGACGACGTCTGGGCCGGGCCGGCGCTCGAAGGGGCGGGCTCCGAGATCTTCGTCCGGTGGCGGTTCGAGGGGACCGACGGGCTGGCCCTCGGGACGATCGGATGGCCCGGCTGGCCTCGCCGGGTCCCCAGCACGATCGATTACACGACGACCGCCGACGCCGGCGTCTGGCATCGTCCCCGATGGACCGATTCCTGGTTCCCCGACGCCTTCGCCGGGACGATGGGTGGGTTGCTCAGGGCGATCGAATCGGGCGGCGTCCCCGACATCGACGGGCGCGACAACCTCGGCACGATCGCGCTGGCCGAGGCGGTACTGGCCGCGGGACGCGAGCATCGGGTCGTCTCACCGAAAGACATTCGGGATATCGGCGGGGGTCCGACTTGAACCTCTTCGCCCGCACGGAGCTGATGTTGTTCTCCCAGGGTGGCGTGCCCGTCTCCCACGGCTGGCTCGCGACGATCGCGCTGGTGCTCTCGATCGCCGCGGCCGTGGCGGCGGCAATGGCGCTCCGAGCCATCCGGTGGAGAGGGCTCCGGCGCCAACGGATGGCCCAGCTCCGGACCCAGATCGCCGAGCGGAGGCGCGCCGAGCGGTCGCTCCGGCAGACCGAGGTCTTCTATCACACGCTCGTCGAGACCCTCCCCCAGATGATCCTCTGCAAGGACCTGGAGGGGCGGTTCACCTTCGCCAACGGCCGCTTCTGCGCCGAGCTGGGAACGACCCTCGACCAGGTCCGCGGCAAGACCGATTTCGACTTCTTCCCCCGAGAGCTCGCCGAGAAGTACCGCGCTGACGATCGCCAGGTGCTGGAGAGCGGCCGGGTGATCGACGTCGTCGAACAGCATGTCACGCCGAAGGGCGAGACGCTCTACGTTCAAACCATGAAAACGCCCATCCTCGGTGCCGACGGCGAGCCGATCGGCATTCAGGGGATCTTCTGGGACGTCACCGAGCGGATGCGTGCCGAGGAGCGGCTCAAGGAGCAGAACATCACCCTTCAGGAGCTCGCCCGCTCCGAGCACCAGGCGCATGCAGCGCTCAAGTCGGCCCAGAGCCGGATGGTCCAGTCGGAGAAGCTCGCCAGTCTCGGCCAGCTTGTCGCGGGCGTGGCCCACGAGATCAACAACCCGCTGGCGTTCGTCGCCAACAACGTCGCGGTGCTGGAACGCGACCTGGCGGACATCATTCAACTGATCGGCCTCTATCGGCGAGAGATGGAGGCCAGCGCCTCGCAGACGGTGGGGAATCCCGACTGCGAGGCGATCGCCGGCCAGATCCGAGAACTCGGCGAGCAGCTTGACCTCGACTATTGCCTTCAAAACCTGCCGAGGATCATCGACCGAACCCGCGAGGGCCTCCGGCGGATCGAGCGGATCGTCAAGGACCTGCGTCTCTTCGCGAGGGTTGACGAGGGTGAATGGAACGAGGTCGATCTGAACCCGGGGATCGAGTCATCGATCAACATGGTCCAGGGATACGCGCGCAAACACGGCGTGAAGCTCGTCACGGATTACGGCAAACTGCCGACGATCCGTTGCCGGGCCGCTCGATTACACCAGGTGATCGTCAACCTGCTGATGAACGCGATCGATGCTTGCCCGGCCGAAGGCGGAACGGTGACGCTTCGGACCGCGCCCGACTCCGATCACGGCGGCGTCCGGATCGAGGTCTCGGACACCGGAAGTGGGATCGAGGCGTCGATTCGCGAGCGAATCTTCGACCCGTTTTTCACCACCAAGCCCATCGGCCAGGGGACCGGGCTCGGGCTCTCGATCAGTTACGGGATCGTCGAGGAGCATCATGGGACGATAGAGGTCCAATCGACGCCCGGTGCGGGGTCGAGCTTCATCGTCCGAATCCCGGAGACGTCGCGGCACGACGAGCACCATCGGCCCGTTTCGGCCAGCCAGGCGGCCGGTTGAGCGACAGGGAGCGATTTCCATGAGGCTCGGACTCATCAATTCGGCCTGGGTCCAGGCCGGGCGCGGGACGGCGTTCGGCATCCAGAAAACTCGGGAGATCGGTTTCGACGCCATTGACATCTTTACCGATCCGCTCGATATCGACGCGAGGGAGAAGCGCCTCATCCGCGACGAGTGCGAGGCCGCCGGGCTCCCAATCGTCAGCCTGGCCTGCGTGGCGGTCGGGCTGATCGACTTTAACCCGAGCGTCCGGCGGTTCCACGCCGATCGGGTTCGCGCCTACCTCGACCTGGCCTATTTCCTGGGGGCCCGGAACGTCCTGCTCGTTCTGGGTGAATACATCTGGCAGCAAGAGGTGATCCCACCGGACGTGCAGTGGAGATGCGGCGTGGAGGAGGTCCGAACGCTCGGCGTCTACGCGGCGGAGCTGGGCCTTCAAATCGCACTCGAACTGGAGCCCTTCTCGCTCTCGCTCCTTAACGACGTGGCGAGCATGGCCCGGTTCCTCGACGAGGTCGGCCATCCCGCCGTGATGGCAAACCTCGACATCTCGCACCTGGCGCTGGCGCACGAGCCGGCCTCGGCGATCGCCAGGCTGAAGGGCCGGGTCGCCCACGTGCATATCTCCGACTGCGACGGGAAGGTCCACGGCGACCTGCCCCCGGGCCGCGGAGTGGTCGACTTTGCGCCCTATCTCGAAGCGATCCGAGAACTCGAAATCCCCGACGCAACCATCTCGATCGAACTGGAATACTCGCCCGAGCCGGACAAAATCGTCGAATGGGTCGAGGAAGCCTACCGGTCGACCTCGGCGCTGATGCGGGCGGCTGGGCTCCGGCCGTGAGCCGGGGCTGGGGATGGATCGGGCGTCTCCTGCTCGCCGGGTCGCTGATTGCGGTCGTCTTCTGGCCCGCGACCGCGACCGTAATGGAAGCCACCGGCGTCAACGCCGCGATCGTGCGATGGCGCGGCCTCGAGGTGGAGGAGACGTCGGACGATCTCTCCTCAGCGCTCGATCCGGCGGGGACCTCGGCAGTGATCGCCGCCGACCGCGGCCTCTCGCGACCCGCTCGACTGGCGGTCGAAACGATGGGCCTGGTGGTGGCGACCGAGGCGATGGCGATGCCGGCGGGCGTTTTGCTGGCGATCCTGCTCTTTCGGACCGACA
>DAIDJI010000724.1 GCA_027451455.1 Planctomycetales bacterium
TGCGGAACATGCTCATCCGCCCGACGGCCGACGAGCTTGCCCGCTTCGGCGAGCCCGACCTCCTGATCCTCAACGCCGGCGACCTTCCCGCCGACTCAACGCTCGAAGGGATCGCCTCGACGACCAGCGTGATGCTCCACCTCGACCGCGGCGAGATGCTGATCCTCGGAACGAATTACGCCGGCGAGATGAAGAAGGGCGTCTTCACCGCGATGAACCACCTGATGCCGAGGCGCGGGGTCCTCTCGATGCATTGCAGTGCCAACGAGGGACCGGGCGGCGACGTCAGCCTCTTTTTCGGACTCTCGGGCACCGGCAAGACGACGCTCTCCTCGGACCCGAACCGACGGCTGATCGGCGACGACGAGCACGCCTGGAGCGACCGGGGCATCTTCAACATCGAGGGGGGATGCTACGCCAAGTGCATCGGCCTTCGCGAGGAGCGCGAGCCCCGGATCTTCGGGGCGATCCGATATGGCGCGGTCCTGGAAAACGTGGTCTTCGACCCCGAGACGCGCGTTCCGAACTTTGACGACGGCTCGATCACCGAGAACACCCGCGCCTGCTACCCGATCGAGCAGATCGAGGGAGCGAAGGTCCCCTGCGTGGGCGGGCACCCCCGGCAGATCATCTACCTGGCGTGCGATGCCTTCGGCGTCCTGCCGCCGGTCAGCCGGCTGACGCGAGAGCAGGCGATGTACCACTTTCTGAGCGGTTACACGGCGAAGGTTGCGGGGACGGAGGTTGGAATCTCGGAACCGCAGGCGACGTTCTCCGCCTGCTTCGGCGCAGCGTTTCTGATCTTCCACCCGGTCCGATACGCCGAGATGCTGGCCGACCGGCTCGACCGTCACGGGGCGAGTGTCTGGCTGGTGAACACCGGATGGAGCGGCGGTCCGTATGGGGTCGGCTCCCGGATCGCCCTGGCGCACACCCGGGCGATCCTCGACGCGATCCACGACGGAACCCTCGAATCGGCCCCGACCCGAGAGGACCCGATCTTCGGCCTGAGCGTTCCGACCGAATGCCCCGGAGTCCCGAGCCAGGCCCTGAGCCCGCGCGAGGCGTGGTCCGACCCGTCGGCGTACGACCAGGCCGCCCGCAAGCTGGCCGACCGGTTCCGCGACAACTTCGCCCAGTATGCCGACCGGGCGTCGGAACCGGTCCGCAACGCGGGGCCGAGGGGGTGAGGATTAGGCCCGATTCGCCCGATCAAGGGAGGTAGACCCGGCCCGTCCCGCAGAACGAATCGATCGCGATCAACTTCCCGAGCAGGCTCTCGGCGGCCAGCTCGGCGTAGGTGCGATCGCGGAGCACTCGATCCATATCCGCGATCGTAATGACGGGCAAGCTGTCCGCGCGATTCTCGGCCTCGATGACGGCCTGTAGCGACCCCGGACCGTGCCGATTCCTGTTGCCGGTGATGAGGACCAGCTTTTCCTGCTGGCATTGCCTCCAAATCACCGCGTCGGATTCGGCATCGTCCAGCCCCAGTCCAGGGAAGTCTTCCACGTCCAGGCCAAGGTCAGCCCAGAGCTCTCGCCAGTAGTCCGAGTTACAAATTCGGACAAGGATCTGCACGTGTGCGACCACGTTAATGTCAGCCAGAATGCCCCGCACTATGTGACTCCCGATCCTTCCGCTCGCGAAGCTCACGTACCCTTTCGTGGAGCCGCTTGTGTGCGGCGTCGATCCTTTCTTGCAATTCGGGAGGATTGCCCCGCGCGTCGCGCTCGAGCATCTTCGCGTACTCGGCCATCACCTCGTCGCGATGCTCCTCGATGTAACGGACCGCGGCCTCGACCTGCCGCGAATTCACGCTCAGCGTCACCGCGATCAGGTCGCGATGCCAGCCCAGCTTGTGATAGTCGAGTACGTCATAGACGGTGATCCGGGTCCCCGCGATCTCCGGCCCCCGGCCTCGGTCGATGATCCTCGCCTCGATCATGGCTCGTTCGCTCCGATTCGCCTCAGCCTCGATCCGGCGTTCCTGCGCCATACGCCCGATCGAGCAGATCGACCGGATGGACGACCTCGATCGGCTCGCCCCGTTCCTTGACCTTCCGGGCGATTTGCAGGATGCAGCCGACGTTCCCCGTCGCGACGATCTTCGCCCCGGTCGCCTCGATGTGGTCCATCTTCCGGCGGCCGAGCCGCTCCGACATCTCGGGCTGAGTGAGGTTGTACGTCCCGGCGGCGCCGCAGCAGATCTCCGACTCGTCGAGTGGGACCAGCTTCAATCCGGGGATCATCGAAAGCAGTGTCCGTGGCTGGCTCCGGACCTGCTGTGCGTGGCAGAGGTGGCACGGGTCATGGTACGTGACGGTCTGGTCGATCGGGTTGGTCGGCGGGATCGGTCCGAGGGCGACCAGGTACTCGGAGATATCGCGGACCTTCGACGTGAACCGCCTGGCCTGGTCGTGCTCGGCGGCGGGGAGGATGTGGGCGTAGTCCTTGAGCATGGCGCCGCAGCCGGCGGCGTTGACGATCACGGCGTCGACCTCGAGCGTCTCGAAGACCGCCATGTTCCGCCGGGCGAGTTCGAGTGCCGGCTCCTCGACGCCCGAGTGATAGTGGATTGCTCCGCAGCAAACCTGCCCGCGCGGGATCACGACCTCGCAGCCGTTCCGCTGGAGGACGCGAGCCGTCGCTGAGTTTGTCTCGGGGAACATGGCATCGGCGACGCACCCGAGGAAGAGGGCCACGCGTCCCCGCTTCGGCCCGATCGCCGGCAGGATCTCCGGGAGCGCCGACTTCCGGCCTGCGAGTGTCGGCAACATCGCCTGCAACCGGCGGAGGGTTGGCGGCAGGATCTTCGTGAGGCCGGTGCTTTCGGCCAGATCGAGCAGGCCCGCCTTCTGGAGGATTCGGGCCGGCGCAAGCGCGGCCTTCACCCGGCCCGAATACGGAAAGAGATGGTGGAGGATCAGACGCTGGAGCAGGCTGGTTTTCGAGGAGGCGCCCGCGGTGCGCTGGAGGGCGATCTTGAAGGGCTCGATCATCTGCC
Organism: Planctomycetales bacterium; assembly: GCA_027451455.1. Classification (GTDB taxonomy): domain Bacteria; phylum Planctomycetota; class Planctomycetia; order Isosphaerales; family Isosphaeraceae; genus JAKAUH01. The sequence goes on from DAIDJI010000724.1 coordinate 3,008, forward strand.
CGTATCGGACGCCCGAGGGGCAGGCCGACTCGCAGGCCCGGCAGTCGAGGCACAATTCGAGGTGCTCGCGGACGCCTGGCCCGAGTTCGAGCCGGCCATCGGCGACGGCTCGCATCAGGTAGATCCGTCCGCGGGGGCTATCGTTCTCGTTGCAGGTTTCGACGTAGGTCGGGCAGCTCGCCGTGCAAAGACCGCAGTGGACGCATTCCTGGTAGCGTCGATAGGGGATCTTCTCGGCGAGCCAGTCGAGGTCGATGGGCGCGCCCGCGGCCTCCGGCCGCGGTGAGGACGCGGGAGCGGTCTGGGTCGCCGTCGTGGTGGAC
>DAIDJI010000725.1 GCA_027451455.1 Planctomycetales bacterium
CAGATGGCACAGATCGCGCACGATCGCGATGTGCAGGTAGCCGAACGGGGTCTCGCCGTACTCGGCCCGGACCTCGGCGGGCTCCTTTGAGACATCGAACGCCCGGAGTTGCTCGGAGGTCATCATCGTCCGGGCTCGGGTGACTGTCTCTCGATGGTGGGTCGCGGCGACGCGTCCGAGCCGCCCTCGCTCGAAGGCTCGCTCCACGACATCGAGATCGGCGAGTCGCGTTTTTTGCCGATCGGCGGCGATGGTCGAAACGACGTCCGGCAGCTCGCCCCTGGGATCACCGATCTGGAACGCATCATACTCAGCGCCGAGGTAGCCGCCGCGGCTCGGCCAGCGTCCGGAGAGGATCGAGATATGCCGGGGGATGTCGGTCGGGCCGATGGGCAACTCATGGCAGCAGATGGCGCCAATCGAGGGATGTTCGACGGTGGGATCTGGCCGATACCCTGTCTTCATCAGATAGGTTCCGCGCTCGTGGTCGCCCTCCTTGCTAACCATCGACCGGATCAGGGCGACCCGCCCCATCTGATCGGCGAGCTGCGGGTAGCCCTCGGCGAGCTGGATTCCGCGGGCCGCGGTGGGGATGGCCCTGGTGCCGCCAGCGATCTTCTTGTCGGGATGCGGGTCGAAGGTCTCGAGCTGGCTGGGTCCGCCTTCGAGCCAGAGGAGGATGATCGACTTCGCCGGTCGCCGGGTGCTCTCGGCCTGGTCGGCCAGCAATCGGCCGATGGGTGTTAACCAGCCGGTTGCGGCGAGGGCGACAAAGCTGCGGCGGTCGAGCGTCGGGAAGGCGGTACGTGGCATTGCGGGCCTCGCCTCAATGGTTCCACGAGAACTCGGTCGAGTTGATGAGCGTCCAGAAGAGATCGGCGATCCGATGCTTCCGCTCGTCGCCGGTCGAGGCGTCAAGCCTCCCGACGAAGTGGGCGAGCTCCTCGTCGGTCGGTCGTCGGGTGAGGACGACGAGGTACGCAGCCTCGACCGCCTGGCGGTTGTCGGGAGCGAGCGTTGCAAGGCTTGATGAGGCCGGGAACGGCCCGTCCTCGATTCGATCGCGGACGATCTTCCCGTTCATCATCAGGAGGCGCTGGGGGATGGTTCCCGCTCGGGCGTCGAACTCGTCCTCGCCGGTGTCGCCGTATCGACGGACGAAGTCGTTCCGGCCGCTGAAGACGAGGAAGCGGGTGAACCAGTGCGAGTCGGGACCGAGGGTCGAAAGGGCACCGGTTTGAAAGACGGCGCCGGCGACCTGCTCGGGCCGGAGCCGGCTGATGGGGAAGACGGCCCAGGCTGCCTCGTGCCCGAGTCCGGCCGCATCGTCCGCGCTATCGAGCCGGAACACCTCGGTCGAGGCGATCGCCCGGATCAGTCGGCGGAGGTCGTAGCCGTGGGAGGCGAAGTCGTCGGCAAGCATCGTGAGCGCCGGGTGGAGCTCGCCGGAGGCAGGCAGGTCATCGACGGGCTCGGCGAGCGGTCGGCCGAGGAGGAGCGCCCAGAGTCGGTTGACTGTCACCCGGGCGAGGACCGGATTCCTCGGATGGACGACCCATCCGGCGAGCCTTTTGCGCGGCTCCCCGGCGGAAGATGCGGAGAGCAGTTCGGGCAGGAACGGGACCTCGGGCTCGATGGTCGGAAGTTCCTTCCCCTGGCGATCGGTCGGCCGGTAATCGTTCTCGGTATCGCGGATGCCGCGGAGGTCGCAATGCGAGGCGCCGAAGAAGGCGGCGAGGCCGCGGAATTGCCCTTGTTTCCAGGGCTGGAACGGATGATCGTGGCACTGGGCGCAGTCGAGCCGGACGCCGAGGAAGGCGCGGGCCGTCCGTGCCGCGAGCCGTTCGGGCGTGGGCCGCTCGGTCTTCTCGTCGATGGTGACCGTGAGAAAGTTGGTCGCGGGATGATCGGTCCAGAGGCCACGGTCGGCGATCAGGTCGCGGACGATCGCGTCATACGGCCGGTTCGCGAGGATCGCGTCGCTGAGCCAGGTGACGAACCGCCGGCGACGGAACTTCAGGAAGGGGCCGTCCTCGGTTCCGACCAGGACCCGGGCGAACCGCTCGGCGAGGTAATCGGCCGAGCGTCGATCGCGAAGGATCTCGTCGAGCCAGGCGTCGGCCCTTCGGCCCCTGGGGAGGGCTTCGAGGCGTCGGATCTCCTCGAGCGAGGGGATGGTTCCACAGAGGGCCAGCGAGATCCGCCGGACGATCGCCAGCTCCGGCGCCCGGCCCGCCGGCGCAAGGCTCTCTGAGGTCCATTGCCTTCGGAACTCGACATCGACCCGCTTCACGATGTCTTCGGGACGCCCGTCGACCACGGCTCGGGCCGAAGTCGGCGACGCCGAGGCCCGGATCATCGGCCGGACCATCCCCCCGACCACGACCGCCGACCCCGCCGCCATCGCTGCCAGGAACCCGAGATCCCGGATCGGTATCCGCATCGCAATACCTCCCGTTCCGTCGTCTTCATCGTCTGAGTATACCGACAAGGACCGACCAGAGTTTCAAGACTCCACGAGACTCCACGAGACTTTTTCGTTTCCGGTTCGGCCGCGTCCCGGGAAACAGGCCCCTTCGCGTCAGGAGTGTACCATGTTGGAATGTTCGTATTTTTGCTCGATTGGGGTAGAGCCGAGCCATTAAAATTCCGGCATGTGTGACATGGCCTCGTCTCTCCCCGACGACCGGGCTCTCTGCCAAGAGATCATCCGCGAGCAGGCGGAGACGATCCGGGAGTCGCAACGGTGGATCGAGCAACGGGATCATCCCCGCCCAGCTCCGACTCTTCAGCGATGACCTGCCGAATGAAGTCGCTCGCCCGGAGCGGGTCCGAGCTGTCGCGGGCCAGGCTCTGCGGCTGGATGGCCTCCTCGGCCAGGTGGCTCACCTCGGACCCTTCGGCTCGGCGGAGGGCGGTGGCGTAGGTCACCGTGCGGGCCGGCCGGGCGCCGGATCTTCTCTGTATGCTTGCCGGGATTCACACGTTAGACTCGTCTGTCATGTCTGAACTGACACAGATCCTCGACGCCGCTACGGCGGGCGACCGCCGCGCCGCCGCCGAACTCCTCCCGCTCGTTTATGAGGAGTTGCGGAAGCTCGCCGCTGCGCGGATGGCGGCGGAGCAACCGGGCCACACCCTCGATGCCACCGCGCTGGTGCATGAAGCTTACCTCAGGCTGATCGGCGACGGGCACTTCGACGGCCGGGGGCACTTCTTCGCCGCCGCGGCCGAGGCGATGCGGCGCATCCTTGTCAACCACGCCCGCGACCGGGACCGCCAGAAGCGCGGGGGCGGCCGGAGGCGCGTCGAGCTGCTCGACCACG
>DAIDJI010000726.1 GCA_027451455.1 Planctomycetales bacterium
GACCTCCGCGTGGCGGGACTTAAGGACGTCGATCTCGCCGGGGGCTACCTACGTCGGGCCGATCTCCGAGCCGCCGACCTCCGCGGCACCCGCCTGGCCCACAGCTTCCTCGGCTCGGCCGACCTTCGCCTCGCTGATCTTCGCGACACCGACCTCTCCCGTGCCGACCTCAGAGACGCGGTCCTCACCGGGGCCGACCTGCGGGGCACCGTCCTTACCTGTGCTCGGCTCGAGGGAACGTTCTGCGATTGGCGATGGGCCGCCATACCCGCCGAGTTGCTCCGCCAGGAGCCGGACCCGAAGGGCATCGGCTCAGGCCTTGTCGTTGCCCTGGCTTTTCACGACGACACCCGACCCTGGAGCTGGCTGAAGCGAATCGTCGGCCAGGGACCGACGACGGAATGGGCTCTCACGGCCCTGGCCGCCCGGGTCCGTGATGGCGACAACGCCCCTGAACTGCTCCGCTCGCTGACGGCCGACGCAATCCCCGACCGGGCGACGACCTCTGGCCCAAGCCTCAGGCGGCAACCACTCGGATAATGCGGATGTGAAAACCCCGGCCACAGAAATTCGGATCGATACCAGATCCTGCATGGCGAGGTAAACGAGAGGCCCTGATGAACACGAAGAACACAGAACCGTCTGCGCCGTCAACGAGCATCAGGAACGCCGAGCCAGCCGTCCGTCGTTCGCCTGGGCCGAGGTCTCAGCCAATCGATCTCCACTCATCCCGCCCCCGAGCCTTGCTCATGCAGCAGCCCATAACAGCCACGCCCATCCCTCGGATTCACGTCGGGCCGTGTCGGCCCGACCGATCCATTACAGTCTGCGATCGGGCGACCGGCCGCACCTTTCTCGTCTACACCCCACGGCGCAACTCCGAATTCCACGCCGGTCATCTCGCCGGGCTCTGGTATGTCAGGACCTCAGAGGACGACGGAGCGTCGCCGATTAGCCCCGGATTCCCCACCACAGTCGCGGCCATAGAGACCATTCGGTCACCCCAAGTTTCGGCACGCGGAACCCGGGACCATCGCCATCAATTTCGAGTCATCTGGTCATAACTAGACATGCAAGGACCCGCAGAGAACGCAGGAGATCCGACCCATGATCCGGGATGACACCTTCCATTCGCGAGCCCGATGCGAAGTGGACGAGACAATCCGGTCGACTCGTCGCAATCAATGGGAACCAGTCCTCTCAGCCGAAGAGGAGCGCGAGTTGGCCATCCGGATCAAGGCTGGCGACCAGGCCGCCCGGAGGCAACTCATCCTGGCCAATCTCCGAATCGTGGTCCACATCGCCAGGCGTTACCGGTGCTTTCACGTCCCAATGGACGACTTGATTCAGGACGGCAACCTCGGACTGATCCGCGCCAGCGCCGACTTCGATCCCGCGACACACAAATGCAGATTTTTTACGTACGCTGCTGTTTGGATTCGGGCTTTCATTCGTAGGGCTCTGGTCGCTCACACCTCGATCATTCGCATTCCGAATCATGCTTACTGGCGTCATCGCACTCACCCGACCGTGACTGCGGCGGAAGCGGAAAACTCCGCCGCCGAGGATTTCGATCTGGAAACCGAGTCGATACCTCCCCGTCACCTCGCCCCGGCATCTAGCGAGAACCCGATCGATCCCGCTTCTCTCCTCGAAACGATCGCCGACCCTCGCCGGCCCGACCAGGAGATCGCCGAACGGGAGCGTCGGCTCATGCTCGAACGGGCCCTGCGCCGACTAAGCCCGGTGGAAGCATGGATCCTCCGCGAGCGATACGGCCTGGCCCCGCGCGGCACCGACAAGGAAAGATGGGAGAGTCTGCAACCGCCGTCGGACCAATCGAACCGGCACAAGGACGCGGTCGATGATCCGCATACTAATCCCGCCGCATCCGGTCGATCGTACTTCCACCGGACCTACGTCGAATTGCACCGCGACTGTGGCCTCAGCTTCTACCGGATTCGCCAGATTGAGGCCACGGCTCTCGAGAAGCTTCGCGAGGCATTGACCCCCTAACCCAAACTTTCCAGGCTCCTGCCGACGAGACGAGGCTTGGACCACGACGGCGGGAGCGGTAACATACCGCTCCCGCCGTCGTTTTTTTGTTTCGAACGAGCCAGAAGGAGTGGACACGTGGCGATCGAGCCCAGGGAGGCCTACAGGGCATTGACCCGACAATCTCGAGAACTGGCAACTCTGGCCTCGTGCTCGGCGGTCCTCGGCTGGGACGAGCAGACCTATATGCCCGCCGGGGGCGCCGAACATCGGGGTGCGCAGATGGCGATGCTCGCCGGACTCCAGCACGAGCGAGCGACTGACCCGAGGATCGGCGAGTTGCTGGCGATTGTCGAAGGCTCCCCACTCGTCCACGATCCAGATTCGTTCGAGGCGGCCGACATCCGCGAGTGGCGCCGTGGCTACGACCGGCGCACCCGCCTGCCCCGATCCCTGGTCGAGGACATGGCCAGGACAACGTCGATGGCCCAATCGGAGTGGGTCGCCGCGCGGACCGCAAGCAACTTCGACCGCTTCCGCCCCTGGCTCGATAGGATCATCCGCCTCAAGCGTGACGAAGCTTCCTGTCTGGCCGTTTCGGGCAGTGGCGGCTCGTCCTACGACCCTCTTCTTGACGACTACGAGCCCGGAGCCCGCAGCGACGACCTGACCAAACTCTTTCGCGCGCTCCGAGAGGAACTGACGCCCCTGGTCGCCTCGATCACTGAGGCCGCCGCACGCCGGGGTTCTGACGAGGCGATCCTGAATCGCTCCTATCCCCGCGATCGGCAGCGGATCTTCGGCGAGGCGGTCGCCGCGGCGGTCGGTTTCGACTTCCATCGCGGTCGGCTAGACGTCACCGCGCACCCCTTTTGCTCCGGGATCGGACCGGGCGATTGCCGGATCACCACTCGGTTCGACGAACACGAGTTCAGCGAGGCCTTTTTCGGCATCCTCCACGAGGTCGGCCACGGGCTCTATGAGCAGGGGCTCGACGCCTCGCGATACGGCACCCCAACGGGCGAGGCCGTCTCGCTCGGCATACACGAGTCACAGTCACGCCTCTGGGAAAACCTGGTCGGCCGTAGCCGAGCGTTCTGGTCGTACTGGCTGCCGATGGCCCGAAGGATCTTCCACGAGGCCTTGGCCGATGTCACACTCGACCGCTTCCACACCGCTGTCAACCGTGTCGAGCCCTCATTGATCCGCGTCCGAGCCGACGAGGCGACGTACAATCTGCACATCATCGTCCGGTTCGAGCTAGAGCGTGCCTTGCTCGCTGGAGACCTCGACGCAGCTGACGTCCCCACGGCCTGGAACGAGAAGTACC
>DAIDJI010000727.1 GCA_027451455.1 Planctomycetales bacterium
GGTAACCGCGGTCGAACTGCATCCCCTCGACGACGTCGACCGTGGTCTCGAAGCCCTTGCCTTCCTCGATGGTGATCACTCCGTCGGTGCCAACCTTCTCGAAGGCGTCGGCCAGCTTCTCGCCGATCGACTTGTCGTTATTGGCGGCGATCGCGGCGACCTCGGTGATCTCCTTCTTCCCTGAGACCTTCTTCGACTGCCCCTTGACGTTCTCGACGATGGCGGCCACAGCCTTGTCGATCCCGCGCTTGAGGGCCATGGCGTCCGCCCCGGCGGCCAGGGCGCGGAGCCCTTCCTTGTAGACGGCCTCGGCAAGGACGGTCGCGGTGGTCGTCCCGTCGCCGGCGGTTGTCGAGGTCTTCGAGGCGGCCTCCTTCACGAGCTGCGCGCCCATATTCTCATACGGGTCGCTCAGCTCGATTTCCTCGGCGACCGTGACCCCGTCCTTGGTGACCGTCGGGCTGCCCCATCCCTTATCGATCACCGCATTTCGGCCCCGGGGACCGAGGGTCGAGCGCACCGCCCGGGCCAGCTTGCTCACCCCGCTGGCCAGCTTCTGGCGCGCCTCGTCTTCGTAGGCCAACATCTTCGCCACGTTGGATCTCCTTCGTTGTCCGATGGATCGCCCGGGCCTCGCCCGCCCGGCACGAAGCGGAGACCGCCGCGGACCGCGTACGACCTCCCCACGGTGGAAACGCCCGATCTTATGCAAGCCATGTACCACGAAAGTTTTTTTGTTGTAATTGACTTCTGAATAACGACTTAAGCAGATCGACTCTCATGTGGCCCCCACGAATAACTGCCTTTTTGGCAGTCCGCGATCGGATTTGTCATCCCGGTACTGGACCGGGAGGCTCACCCCTTTGACGTGGATGCGCGGGAGCGTCACACTGGGACCGGCGTTGATGAACACCAGGGCAATCTCGGGAATCGAGGGAATTGTGATGACCAGCCGGGGATGGTGGCACGTTTTGATTGGGATGGGGTTTGCGGCCTCGATCATGGGGGGAATCGCGATCGCAGAGGAGGAGTCGACCGAAACGATGGCGCTCTGGCCGAAGGGGGTTCCGGGCGCGAAAGGGACCGATCCCGACAAGGACATCCCGACGCTGACGGTCTACCGCCCGAAGTCGGAGATCGCGACGCGGTCGGCCGTGGTCGTCTGTCCCGGAGGTGGGTACGGGATGCTCGCGATGGACCACGAGGGGAAGCAGGTCGCGCACTGGCTCAACTCGATTGGAATCACGGCCTGCGTGTTGAAGTACCGGCTTGGCCCTCGCTATCATCATCCGGTCATGCTCCAGGACGCTCAGCGCGCGATCCGGACGGTCCGATCCAACGCGGCGAAATGGAAGATCGCCACCGACAAAATCGCGATCCTCGGCTTCTCGGCGGGCGGACACCTGGCGTCGACAGCCGGAACGCACTTCGACGCCGGGAAGCCCGACGCCGACGACCCGATCGAGCGCCTCAGCTCACGGCCCGACCGGATGATCCTGGCCTACCCGGTCATCGCGCTGGACACGCCCTTCGGCCATCGCGGATCGCTTCGCAACCTCCTCGGCGATCATCCGGACAAGGACCTCGTCGAAAGCCTCTCGAACGAGCGACAGGTGACGAGTGAGACCCCGCCCACGTTTCTGGTTCACACGAACGCCGACCGGGGAGTTCCGGCCGAGAACTCGATCCTGTTCGCGCTGGCCTTGCGCAAGTCAGGGGTTCCAGTCGAGCTTCACCTTTTCGAGCGCGGCCCGCATGGGCTTGGCCTCGGCGACGGCATCGCCGCATTCAAGGTGCCGATCGAGCCCTCGTTCAAGGCGTGGCCCAAACTCTGCGAGACCTGGCTGGCGAACCAGGGGTTCCTTGAGCGGGCCACCCAAACCACAAGCAGTCACTGATCGCCCAGCCGGCAAAATCGTGGTCACTTACTCTCGCTCGGGCCGGACATCGCCGTACGACCACGGCTTTCCCGAAAACGGCCGGCTGTGGGGCGGCTGAGGCGCCTGTCCGGGCCTGAGCTGTCGCGCGAGCGCGATGCCGGCGTCGCGCATCTGGGACCCGGCCGTGATCTCAAGGTTGCTGTAACTGGTCAGCCGGGTCTCATATCCGCCGCCGACTGGGCCAAAGGCGTCCTCGGTGGGAACGTAGCCCACGCACCCGTTCGCCAGCGAAACCGGGAACGTGAACGGAAACCCGCTCGCTGCCTTGATCTCCAGGCCATACTGGCAAAAATACTCGGCGGGCGTGGTCACGAAGACCGCCGGTCCGACCTGCACGGCCTGAACCTCGACCTCGACGCGCGGGCTCCTGTGGATCAGAGCATCGAGGAGGACAATCTCCTTCGCGAACGTCCAGGCGGTCGGATCAACGCCCGGCTTCCTGTCTTGCACCAGTTCGAGACTATGCTTCACGCGCTCTGGCGAAGGAACTCGCCGGGGAATCTCCCAGGTCTTCTGACGGGCCGCCACTGGGGCCAGGCTGCCGCGCTCCATCGTGAGGAGCACCTTCAACGCCTCGGCCCCGACCTTGCCGCCGACGATCTGCGACCATCGCTCGCCGTCGGGATTCTGGTGCGGGCTCCGGTTGTCGACCTGGGTGATATCGCCTGAGGCCCCCGGCAGGAAGACGACGACCGTTTCTTTTCCGTAATACCCCTGGATCACCTTCTCCAGGTCATGGATGTAATTGGCCGAGATGCCGACGGGACTGGTCGTTGCGTGACAGGCAAAGTTGACAATACAACCGAGCAGATGATTCGGGCGCGCTTCGTCCCAGGCCCCAATCACGCCGACCTCGGGATCGACCGGTCCAGCCGGCTCGACGATCCCCGGATTGCCCTGTCCGGGATGGGTAATCGTTCGGCCGTCGCGCATCCGGAAGCGCCGGTTGAACGCGACGGTCGATTCGAACCCCTTGCCAGCGCCAGCTCTGGCCGGAATCCGACCACGATCCGCCTCGCAAATCGCCTCGATGAGTGCCGCCTCAACTTTCGCGAGATACTTCGGATCGATAAGCGTGGACTGTTCATAGGCGAGCTGTCGGACGATCGGTGGAGCGTCGTCGTACTCGCCGGGCAAGGTCCAGACGAGTGGTCCCGACGAGTGCGAATGTGATGCCGAGATCAGGATCGAGGCCGGGGGAATGCCGGTCCGGGCCTCGACGGCCGACCGAACTTTCTGGACGGTCTCCCGCCGGATGCCCAGGGCATCGACGCCGACGATCGCAACGCGGTTTGTCCCGTCGTCAAGTACCGACGCCCGGACCTTGCACGGGTCGTGCAGGACGCGATGGTACGCCTTGCCATAGCCG
>DAIDJI010000728.1 GCA_027451455.1 Planctomycetales bacterium
GCCGACGGCATTGCGAGTTCCACGAGGCCAACGGCGTTCTGACGGTGCGTGACCTCGGCAGCGCCAACGGGACCTTTGTCAACGGCAAGCGGGTGCTTGGCCAGCAAGCGTTGAAGGTGGGTGACGAGCTGACCGTCGGTTCGGTCACGCTCCGGGTGGCGACCCTCGGCCAGCCGGTCTCCGCCTCGCATCCCCAGAGTGGCAGCCCGAAGGCCGGGGATACGGCCGTGGTCGAGGCGGTCGCCGTGGGGGACGACGAGGAATTCGAGATCGAGTTCGACGAGGGAACGCCCGGCGAGGAAGTCGAGTCGATCCCGCTGGAGGAAGAACCCAAGGCCTCCGCCGCCTTGCATCCTTCGGTCGAGGAGTCGGCTCCCGCCAAGCCCGCCTCCCCCAAGCCGGCCTCGGCCAAGCCCGCTCCGAAAAAAGAAGAAGACGACGCCGTCGCCGCGTTTCTGATGGATCTCGATCTCGACGAGGAGTGAGAGGCAGGGAAAGAATCGATTCCAGATGACAGAATCCAGATTTCAGATTCAAGATTCCGGATTCAAGATTACAGACTCGAGATTCTTGATGGATGTAAGTCTCAGGGCAGCCATGCCTTCCATTTATGGAATCTTGAACACGGAATCTTCCATCGGATTCTTTCACAAACTCCGAGCCTTTCCGCTGTCATCGCCGCGGTGGCGATCCTCCTGGACAACCATCGATTGCCGGCCGCATCGTGACACGCTCCTCTGTTGTTTTTGGGAAACGCGCTGGGCCGGCGCGCGTGAAAAATTGCCATCGCCGTGCCAAGTCCGTTGATTTTTCCGGAAAAACGCTTTAAATAGCTGTAAGAATGATAAGGTGATGTGCGAGTAGCGAGAGCGGGCAAAATCCTTCTCTCTATTTTTCTGGGATTCCCTTCATGGCTCGTCGAAAAACCTTACCGGAGTCGGTGCGTGCAAAGCTGGCCCTGGCCGAGCGGCTCGCGAGTTTGCGCTCGGAGCTCTACGGCGAGCGGGGTGGACCGGAGATGGCCCGAAAGTTGGGGATCCCCGTCCGGACATGGTACAACTACGAGGCCGGTGTGACGGTACCGGCCGAGGTGATTCTCAAGATCATCGAGCTGACGTCGATTGAGCCGGGCTGGCTGCTTCACGGCAAGGGTTCGAAGTACCGGCAGGGCCCGGGGGTGGGGGACCGGCAGGAGTCGGCTTCCAGCCCGGCGATGACGGTGCATGCCCTGCTCCGGACGGCCCTTCAGCTTCTGGAGGGGCAGACGAGCTCTGAGCCAAAGGGGGCGGGGGCTGAGGAACCGGCTTCGGCCGGCGAGGCTTCGTTCTCGGCCTTCGGACGATCCCTCGATCGTGGGTATGGGCATGAGAATGGCGCGGTGCCTCTGAGCGAGGCGAACCAGGCCGCTCGATCGGAGTGGTTGGCGGCTCGTCGCGACGGGCGTTGTATCGATGTTGTGGGCGATGCGATGGTTCCCGTCGTGGCCGACGGGGCCTCGGTTGCCTACTCGGCCGTCGACGAGGCTCCCGAGCATCTCCACGAAAAGCTGGTCATCGCCTGGATTGAGGGCCAGCCGGTGGTCCGATGGTTCCAGCACTGCGGGCGGTATGCCCTGCTCCGCGCCGAGAATCCGGGGAGCGTCCCGCAGCAGCGGCTTGTCGACCTGGAGTCTGCTGAGAATCCTCCGCGATTCCGCCGGGTTCTCTGGATCAACACGCCTCATTGAGGGATGGCGAGGCGCGTTTCGCGTTCTTACCAGCTCAGGAAGTCGCCGGCGCAGGGGAGAACGAGGATCTTGCCGTCGCCGATCCGGCCGGTCCGTGCCTGTCCGACGATCGCCCGGATCGCCGCTGGCACGGCCGACTCGACGACGAAGACGGAGAGTTCGACCTTCGGAACGAACGAGGTGTTGTACTCGCTGCCGAGGTATTGATGGAGTCGGTTCTTCTGTCGGCCGTAACCCATGGCCTCGCGGACGGAGCCGCCCAGCACGCCGACGTTTGCCAGGGCATCGAGCACGGCCTGGGCGCGGAACGGCTTGACCAGGGCGATGATCTGGACCACTCCAGCGGTTCGCTGGATTGGGGACGACTCGTCTGAGCCGGCCGAACTTTTGCCGTACGGATCATCGTCTGACATCTCGGCCTCGATTCGATCCGGAGCGGGGCGTATGCCTTGACTTCCGGCCCGCCCGTGTCGACCATGGGACGCGATACCGATCACCGCCATCCGAAAGCCGTTGCATCGGGCCGCCGGCCCGGCCCCAGCCACGAAGAGGTAAACGATGAAGAGGGTTCTCGGGCTCCTGGCGGGCGCCTCCCTGTCGCTGGCGATGGGATGCGCCCAGTCCTACGACATTCGCGTCGAGAGGACCATCCAGAATATGCTCTATCGGCGGGACCTCGACAATAACACCGAGGCGCCTCCGGCCAAGTCCAACCTGGAGACCCTGAAGATTTACCTCCGGGCCCCCAAGGGTCTGAAGGGTCCGGCCACCCAGTTTGCCTACGCGGTCGAGCCCGGCAAGTTTGACGCGACGGACACCTTCATCGCCACGGGCGAGAAGCCGGCCAGCCTGCACATCCTCGCGCGGAGCAACGCGGCGAAGGCTCCGGCGAAGAAGGCCCCCGGTCCGCAGGGCCCGGATCAGCCCGCGCCCACCGCGCGGGGCGATTTCGTGGCCGATGTCCTCGATTTTCTCAAGATGACCTACAGCACCGAGGAATTCACCGCCGCGAAGCTCAAGCCGGTCGATCCGAACGCCCACGGCCGCAAGGGGGTCTCGTACAAGGGGGCGACCGTCGACCTCGGCGACCGACAGGTGATGGTCCGGTTCCACGGCGACAAGAACAGTCCGACCCAGGTGGCCCTGATCTTCGAGGGGTCGAAGGAGGCGCTCCGCGCTCTCAGTTCGCAGATCGACTACAGCCTGAATTCGCTGGTGCTCGGACCGAAGGCCGCGGCGCTTTACAGCGGCCAGGACGAGGTGACCGGCGAGGATACGGACACCGCGGCACCCGCGGCGTTCTGACGACGATCCGATCCAGGACCCTCGACGTCTCCGGCCCCTTTGCACGTGGCCGGGGACGTTTTTTTTGAGGTTGCCCGCGGACCGGGAGGTCAAGGACCAAGAAAAAGACCGAACCTCTCCCCTCGCGATGGCGTCAGGGGAGAGGTTCGGTCGTTGTTTTGGTCGATCGCGGCTCTCACGAGCCGGCGGTCTGTGGCTCTCGGTCGGGAACGCCTCACGGCGTACCGCTTTGGAGACTCATGTGGAGTCGGCAGAGACGTACCGGCTTCGGCG
>DAIDJI010000729.1 GCA_027451455.1 Planctomycetales bacterium
AGGTTCGTCCGCAGGATCGTGAAGGCCAGCGTGAACCGGGCATGCCGCGCCAGGACTTCCAGCCGGGAGAGGACGCGGTCGAATGTCCCCGGGCCCCGGACGGCGTCGTTGGTGGCCGCGGTGGCACCGTCGAGGCTGACGTTGAGCCAGACCAGCTCCCGGCGGCCGAATTCGCGGGCCATCTCCTCGGTGATCGTCAGGCCGTTGGTCGTGAGGCAGGGGTGCAGTCCATGCGAGGCCGCCCGGTCGACGATCTCGAAGAGATCGCGGCGCAGGGTCGGCTCGCCGCCGGTCGGGCCGAGCCGAAAGCTTCCCATGTCGGCCATCTCGCCGAAGAGCCGATCGAGCTCGTCGAGGGTGAGTTGGCGTTCCTTCCTCGGCAATTCCCCGGCGAAGCAGTGCCGGCAGGTCAGGTTGCACGCCGCGACGATCTCCAGGTGGACGGCCAGCGGGCCGGCGAGGTGATCGTCGGGGACCTCGTTGTCGAGGACCTCGCCCCCGAAGAAACCGTCGATCGTGAAGAACCCCAGGTGGTGGAACCGGACGAAGAACGCCCAGAGCGCCTCGGCGTCCTCGGGGCTCTCCGCCATCAGGGCCTCGATCGGCCGATCCTTCAGGCGCACCAGTACCGCGGTCGCCTCGCGATCGAAGGGGTAGTATCGCGAGGTCGCGCGGTCGAACACCGTGCAGCCGAAATGCTGACGCACCAGAACGGGCGCGGCCTCGATCATTGTCACGCCTCCACGACGAAACTTTTCCGCACCAGGAGCACCACGGCGGGGCCTTCGATCCCGAGGCCCTGCCCGCCGAGATCGCGTATATGTTGGAAGCGCCCTCTGGAGGACCAGTCCTTCTCGTCCGGCGGGGGGAAGTCGCGGGCGATCATCGGACGCCACCCGGAATCGTCGAAGCCGGGCCTCATCCACGAGGGATCGACCGGCTCGCTGGTGGCGTACTTCCACGAGCCATCCGGGAGGGATAGGATGCGGAAGGCCGCGGCATCCGGCCGGACCAGCTTCGACGGCTTCTCGCCGTCGATGCAGGCGGCCATCAGGACCGGGGCCTCCGGATCGATCCCCTGGAATCGCATCGCCAGCACGTGCTCACCGGGCGGGATCAAGGGCCGGCCGGTCTCCAGCGCCTGGCCGTCGAGGTAGACGCTCTTGCTCGCGAGCGTGTGGATCCAGACCTCGATCGGCTGGAGCGACTTCTTCCGCCACCGGAGCACCACACCGCCGCAGCCGGCCGGGACCTCGCAATGGCCATGCTCCTCCAGAACGAGGTTCGGCGACTGCTTCTCGGTTCGGAGCGTGTTGAGCTTCAGATCGCGATCCGACATGGCCGCGTCTCCCTCGATCAAGAACGGTCTTGCTCCCATTAAACCCCGGACGATGGCCATCCGCCATGCTCGCGCGTCGATTGCGATTCGGATGCGCCGTGGGAACGCAACGCGTTGTCATCTTGCGGAGGACCCCGATAATGAAGGGGGGAATCCTACCTGTTGAGGTGAGCCGACGGCTATGAGTGAAGGGTCCGGCGAGGTCCCGGCGTTTGCGTGCTGCTCGGCCGGGATCGGTCGATGGTTCTGGGCTGCCTGGGAGAGCGAGTCCGACGCCCGCGCCTGCGCGCCGGCCGTGGCTTCGGGTTACGAGGCGACCGCCGCCCGGGCCGAGGCGAGGGCCGTCGAGCGGGTCGGGGCCGAGCTCAAAAAGCTCCCCGGCAAATGGGCCTCCGGCTACAGGAACCGGGGCAAGGAGGGCGATCCTGCGAGTGTCGGCGCGACCCGGCCAAAGGCCCGGATCGGACGGCCGCGCCCGGCGCCCGGTACGCCGACCGCGTCGGTCCGGCTCGCCTTCCTGTATGCCGCCGAGGTGCGCGAGCCGCCCGACGCGATGGGGCATGTCGCGGTGGCCCGGCATCGGATCGTCAAGCAGACCGCGCGCAAGATCCTCGTCGACTGCGAGCCCTTTGACGCGGACGAATGGGCCCGTCGGCGCGAGGAGGCCCCGGAGGACCTGCCGAAGACCCGGACTTTGGCCGTCGATCGCGTCGCGTTGCGGGCGGAAGGCCGCTTCACCTGCCGCCACGCGCAACGCGACCTGACGTTCTACGCGACCGAGGACGACGGCATCCGCGACATCGAGGCCGTCCTGACGGCAAAGCACGACTGGTGTGCCACGCTCGGCGTGCGGTTCCCCTGCTCGGTGGAGACGATCAAGGCCGCCTATCGACGCCTGGCGATCGCCGCGCACCCGGACGCCGGCGGCGACCCCGCCGACTTCCGCGCGATCGAGTCGGCCTATCGCGAGGCTCTCGCCTACCTCGCCCCGGCCGGCGAATCAGGATAGGGCAGGGCCGGGATAAGGTGGCAGGAGGTATTGTTTTGCTCTTCCCGGCGCCTTTTCTGACAAAAGGAAAATCGACCTGGGCGATGAGCCTGGGGAGTCAGCACGCGGGTTGGATGGCAGACCCACCGTCGGCTACACTGGTGGATGGAGACCAACCATGAAAACGATCACCGGGCAGGCCGAGATATCCGCCGATCAGACCCTCCGAATCGAGGTTCCCTGCAACCTGCCGCCAGGGCGCGTCGAGGTGGAACTCACGATCTCCGCCGCCGAGGGCTCCACGGCTTCACGGCGGATCGATTGGCGGAGCCTCTCCGGGCTCGGGCGAGAAGTCTGGGCCGGGGTCGATGCGGCGAGTTATATCGAGGACCTTCGAGCCGATCGCGACTTCGAACGATGAGCATCCTCGATGCCATTCCGGCCGGTAGTCTCGTCGCCCTCGACACGGTCACGCAGAAGCTGTTTCAAGACGGGTTCGGAAAGGGTGCATTCCGGGCCGCTTGCAGCCTCCTCGTCCTGGGCGAGGTGCTTGTCCAGCCTCTGGCAAGATCCCGGACAGACCTTGCCGATCAATACCGGCGTATCCTGGCATCAGGACCAGATCTCACGGTATAGCCCCCGGACCGCGCCGTCATAGAGACGGCGGCCAGCCTGCGGGCCAGATACCGCATCAAGTTCATCGACGCGATCCATGTGGCCTCGGCGATCGTGCATGAGGCGAATTTCTTCGTCACGAACGATGCCGGGCTTCGACCGATCTCGGAAGTACCCATCTTGATCCTGGGCGATTATCTCACGCCTTCATCGGCCTCGCCACCGCCGGACTTTTCCTGACGATCCATCGGCCGAGACGACCCCGCACGGATCATCCGGGCTGACCTTTTCCACGCCCCAGGCCGCCTTCGGAATGGCGATGAGGTATTCTCTTGCAGGCAATGCTACCTGGTTGCAG
>DAIDJI010000730.1 GCA_027451455.1 Planctomycetales bacterium
CGTTTTTCCTGCTCGAGCTGGCTTTCGGCCTGAACCTGCGCGATCCGACGGAGCGGGAGCATCCCGTTGGCCAGCGCCGCGAGGGCGGCGACGTTGTTCGTCAGCACCGAGGTCATCACGCCGAAGCCCATCGTGAACGCACCGGCGATGCAGAGTCCGTTCGGAGCCAGGATCAACTGCCAGCTTCGCTTGACGTTCTTGTCAAGGTCGCGGGCGATGTCGCGAAGGTCGCAGAGCTTCGAGAGGCCCTCTTCCATGAAGACGATGTGCGCTGTGTCGGTCGCGATCGAGGTGGCGCCCCGGAGCGAGATCGAAACGTTCGCCTTCTTGAGGGCGATCGAATCGTTGATCCCGTCGCCGACGAAGCAGACCTTCTTCCCTTCCTTCTGGAGCCGTTCGACGTATTCGGCCTTGTCGGCCGGTAGGACCTGGGCGAAGTAGCGATCCATGCCGAGCGACTCGGCAAGCTTCCGGGTGGGGGCGTCGTGGTCGCCGGAGATGATCGCGATGTGCTTGATCCCGCGCTTCCGCAATCCCTCGATGATCGAGCGGACCTCGGGCCGGACCGCGGCCTGCAATTCGAGGGCACCACCGAGCTGATCATCGACGCCGACCATGACGAGGGTATTTCCCTCGCGATGGGCCTCGTCGAGGGCCTGCTGGACGTCGTCGGGGATCGGGATGTTCTCCAGGTCCATGAACCGGGCACTGCCGACCCGGATCGTGTGCCCCTCGACCTGCACGGTGATCCCGTAGCCGACGTGATAGCGCGAGTCGTCGATCGGCGGGAGCGGATCGCCGGTGGCCTCGAAGGCGTGCAGGATCGCCTTGGCGATCGGGTGGGCAAACTTCGCCTCGGCGGCGGCGGCGTATCGGAGGATCGCTGCCGGGTCGTGGCCGTTGGAGGCGATCACGCGGCCGACCTCCGGGCGCTCTCGGGTGAGCGTTCCGGTCTTGTCGAAGAGAACGGTGTCGACCTCGTTCATCAGCTCGAGCGCCCGGCCGTCCTTCACCAGGATGCCCTTGTGGGCGCAGAGGGCCAGCGACGAGAGCATCGCGAGCGGGGCCGCCATCCGGATGCCGGTGCCGAAGTCGCTGTTGAGAATCGCGACCGCCCCCGCGGGGCCGAGGGTCGCCATGCCCAGGCTCGCCAGGGCGAGCGTCGGGATCACGGCCTTGTCGGCCAGCCGCTCCCCCTTGTGCTGCGAGGTCAGCTTGTAGCCGGCGGTGTCGTTGAGAATCTGGCTGATCTTGGCCGAGGCTGTCTCGTTCCCCGCCTTCTCGACCTCGACGAAGACCTTCCCCGCGACCATCACCGTCGAGGCGAAGACGCGATCGCCCACCCCCTTCTCGGCCGGCGTGGATTCACCGGTCAGGGCGTGCTGATCGATCATCGCCATGCCTTCCTTGATGAACCCGTCGACCGGGACGACCTCGCCGGTATTCACGACGATCACGTCGCCGGCCTGGAGCCGGTCCATCGAGACCTGCACCTCGACGCCGTCGCGATACAGCCAGACGTACCGGGGCTGCTTGCCGAAGGCGTTCAGGAGGAGCCGCTTCGAGTCGTCCTGCGTCTTCTTCACCAGGACCCGGCCAAACCCCAGGCACCAGCAGAGGACCGAGCCCGGGAAGACCTGCAACGTGCTGATGCAGCCGACCACCACGATCGCGTCGAGCACGTCAACGCCCAGCCGCTTCTCCTCGAACAGCACCTCTCGCGCGGCCTTGAACGTTGGGATCGACGTGTAGAGAAACAGTCCCGCCGCCACCGGCATCAGAGGAGGCATCAGGAACTGCGCCGTCGCCGCCAGCGGCATCGAGAGCGTGCAGAGCGGCAGTTGCAGGTCGACCTTGTCCTTCTTCGCCGGGATCTCGATCGGCGCCATGGCCGAGTCAAGAATCTCGACCACCTGCGCCTTGCTGAGCTGCCGCGGATCGTACTGGATCAGGACCGTCCCGGTGAGCGTGCTCGTCCGGTAGTTGTCGATCCCCAGGATGCTCATCAGCTCTCGCTCGATCGCCTGGCAGACCTCGCGCCGACGATGCAGCTTGTCATTTTGAAGTCGAAGCCGGCCCGGGGCCTCGTGGAGCAGCTTCCACTCCGAATTTGGCGCGATCTCCGCCGCCTGCCGACGGCCTACCCGCAGCTTCGGTAGCTTGCTCAGTAGACCGGGCCTGTACTTTTGGACTTGGTCCTTGAGTTTTTCCGTCCCTGAGTGCGCGGCCGATTTCCCATTCGCCGTCGCCTGGCCGTTGATGTTTCCGTGGCCATGTCCCTTTCCGTTGGCCGAATGACCGTTCGTGTGGCCGTTGCCGTTGGTTGGATGGCCGCCGGCGAGCCGCTGGTAGATCGCGGCGATGGCCTCCCGCCGGGAGTACGACCTCGGGCAATACCGAATCTCGGCCACGTTGGCCCCGAAGAAATGCCCCTCGCCGCGGATGGTGACGGCGCTGACCTCTTCGGCATCCAGGAGACGCTCGACGAACTCTCGGCAGTGATCGGCGGTCGGATCACTGAAGAGGTAGCGGCTCTGCAAGCGGATTCGGCCTTCGGCGGGAAAGGAGACGGCGATATCCATCGGTGATCGATCCTGTTGCTTCAACCGGAATAAAGCATCCATCCGCGTCGAACCGATGGGGCCACTCATTCGCCCCGCGACGAGGTTCGTTCCTCGACTCTGGCAAGGACGAGCCAGAAGGCATTCCGGCAGCTCACCTCATGCAAGCGGAGACCACCCAGCGAATAGCGTGCCGATCGGGCCTCCGCCTTCGCTGTGGTGTCCTCCGTCGATCTCATACGGGGGAGCCGCTCGGGTGACACCCGGCCGGCATGGAGAGGGAGAGAATTTCTCGATCAGGGTCAAACCTGATGGAGATGTTTCGTACCTCCGATTATACCCCTCCTACCCCACAACGCGGCGGCTCCGGGCGGCGAAAGTGTGGCGATTGCGTCCGATTTGCGGAAAATTCCGCGCGACCGGCACGCGATGTTACGGGATGGTCCGGCCTGGCGACGGGTCGTGGCGTCGCGGGACCCGGAGGGTCAGGGCCGCGCCTCGCCCTTCTGTACTGCATCGACATCCTTCCAGAGGGCCTCCCAGGCCCGCCGCTCGTCGGCGGGGAGCGCCGCGATGGCGTCCCCGTTGCGGACGCCGGCCAGGTCGGGGTCCTGCTGCCAGTCGCGGAGCTTCGCGGCGACGGTGGCGCCGGCCCCGGGGGCGCCGGAGTCGCGGACCTTCGACCAGGCCGACAGCTCGGCCCGGAGCCACTCCAGGGCCTGGCGTCGCAGCTCGGC
>DAIDJI010000731.1 GCA_027451455.1 Planctomycetales bacterium
GGACCCGGCTCTCGTGTCCGACGGTGATCGATAGTCTTGCGCGGCTGGAGGAGCTTGGGCTGGTCGTCTCGACGACTCGCCAGCGTGGAAAGGTGAAGACCTATTACGTCTCGGACCCGCCGCCGCTGGCCGGGGCCTGGGGAACGGACGAGGAGTGAGGGCCGGGGCGGGTCGGACCCGCGTCAGGCCGGCTGGTGCCGCGATTGCGCGGAAATGGAGCGGATGGGCCGTCCCCCATGAATTCGTACTTTTTCCGCGTCGAGCACGACCTGCTCCGCTCCGAGGCGTTCAAGACGCTCGGGGGATCGGCCGTCAAGGTCTACCTGGTGATCGGCCTCTACTCCGACTTCGGGACGGACTGGGCCTATCCGAGCATTCGGACGATCGCCCGCCAGGCCGGATTGAGCCGGCAGACGGTTTTGGCCGCCATCGAACAGCTCACCGGGCTCGGTCTTCTTGCGACCAGCAAGTCCAAGGGGCGATCGACGGCCTACCGGATCATCCGGCAGGCGCCCGAACGCCCGTCGCGAGCCAAGGAGAAGTCGGCCGCCAGGGAGTCTGAAAAGCCGAGTGGTACTGGTCCAATATTCTTAGAAGTGACCCCTCCAACTGTCCCAGAAACTTTAGAGGTCGCCCTCTGGAGTGTCCCAGATCCTGGACCAGCACCGGCCCAAACGGTCGGCCCGGCAGGCCCGACGGCGGGGCCCGAACGAGAACACGCAACGAGAGAGGATGCAACGACAACGATCCCGATTCCCGGAACGCCGTTCCGGCTCTCGGCCGAGGGACGCCTTCTTGTTGCTGTGGATCTCCAGGAATTGCTCACAAACCAGGGGATACCCGGCCAGCTTGCCCACAAACTCCTGGCGCAGAAGGATCCCGAGGCCGTCGCCAAGGTTCTGCTCAACGCCTTCTATTTGAAGAGCCAGGGAAAGCTTCAAAACGGCCCCGGCTATATCCGGGCCGGGATCGAGGACGGGTACGACCTGCTCCCCCAGGTCGCCAGCCGACTCGAATCCCGTCGACAGGAATTGCAGGCCAAGCTCCGCCAGGTCGAATCCCGCCGCCAGCAGGCGCGTGAGGTCGACCGGCAGGCTGCCGAGGAAGCGGCCGTCGCCTACATGATCGAGCAGCTCTCTCCCGGGCAACTCGACGAGCTGGTCCGTCGGGCCGTTGACGAGCTTCCCGAGCCGCTCGTTCGACGTAACCCTACACTCACCAACCCCTTCGTGCGAAGCAAGGTCTACGAGCTCGCCTGCGGGACGCCCCTCGAATGAGGTGGGGATTCACCTCAGAGTCACAGAAGGCACACAGATTCACAGTGAAGAGAGGATGGGGACGGGTGCATCGCCCGAAGTCCCGATCCTCTCTTTGTTTTTGTCTTCTCGGAATGGCTCTCTGCTCTCTGTGTCCTCTGTGGTGAATCCATTCCTTGAACTGGGTGCCAAAATGGCGGACGCCAGATTGGCAGTCTTTTTGAACCTTTCAAACAGACCCATTTCCCGCAGACGCAAGGTCGAAGGGCTCGCCTTCCATCGACCGGGATGGCCGTCGCATCACGAGCAGGTCGCGAACCTGCCCGAGCAGCCGTCCCTCGGTCCGGGCCCGGCGAACGTGCTGCGGAAGGTAGGCTCCGTCCATCGGGCAACTGATCCGGCGCTCCGGCTGGAAGCCCGCTCGCCTCGCCGCTTCGTAGCCTAAGAAGGCGTGGTCGATGTAGCCAAATCCGGCGGGTATATCCTTCTCGGTCTGGGCGGCGAGGAGGAGGGCGAGGTAGCCGCCGGGGCGGAGGGCGGCGAAGGCGTGGCGGGCGAGGTCGTGGAGGAACTCCATCCATCCGGAGAGGGGGGCCATGGCGATGCTATCGGGGGCGTATCGGGCGGCGAGCATGGTGTGGTAGGGGGGGTCGCAGAAGATCAGGTCAGCGCCCTGGGCTTCGGGGGGAAGGCCGAGCCGGACGTCGTGGGGGTGGATTTCGGGTCGGACGGGGTGCAGGTCGTAGGCGAGGCAGCGTCGGCCCATGGACTGGCAGACGTCGAGGGTGGTTCCTCCGCCGGCCATCGGGTCGACGACCAGGGCACCGGGAGCGGTGTAGTAGTGCAGGGTATGGGCGACCAGGGCTGGGGGGATGGAGCCGGGGTGAGGGATGCCGAAGGCCCGGTCGTGGCGAAAGGTCCAGACGTCGTAGGGGGTTGGGCGGAAGTCGGACCCGAACCGGTCGCGGCGGCGGAGGTCCTTGTAGGCGGCGTGGATGGTCCTGGTCCCTCGGTCGATCTGGTCGACGCCGCTTTGGGCCCGGGCGTCGCCCGAGGCGGCCATCCGCCAGAGGGTGCGGGCCTGCCGGTAGAGGTCCTTGCCCCCCAGGCCGAGGTGCCGGGCGATCGCGGCGTCGGTCCGGCCGGTGCCAGTTGTCCGATCGTCGGAATTCCGACATTCGGTGTGATCGGACCCTAGGAGGTTGGCGCGTCGGCGGGCTCGGGCCTGGGCGCCCCAGAGTTGCTCCAGGGCGTCGGCCTCGCGCATGAGCTGACTGAAGGTCTTGCGGCGCTGGCGGTTGTATTCGAGAACCGCGGTACGGCGGGCTTCACCTTCGGGGATCTGGCGCACCTGGCAGGGGACTTCCACCATCCCGATCGCCTGAGCGCAGGCGAGCCGTCGGTGCCCCGAGATCACTTCCCAGGTCTTCGGCTCCGGCCCCGGCGCCGCGACCACCAGCGGGACGAGGATTCCGTGCTCGCGAATGCTCGCGATCAGGTCGTCGACCTCGGCGGCGGGGTCGCCGTAGATGGTCAGGCTGAATGGGCTCGGATGGAGCTGGTCCGGGTCGAGGGCGATGGCGTCCGAGGTCGGGTGTTCGTCGATGAGGGCGAGCATGGTCGTCGGCATCCTTGTCGATGGCGTCGGGGACTCCGTCCCGAGGGGCTTGATAACAGAGGGGGGCGGTTTTGTCGAGGACGGTCGTCTGGAATTGGGATGGACCTATCCGGGGATTCGGGGAGAATGCGGGTCCCATCGGCCCGGGTTCCTGGGTCGCGGCCTATCTTCACGGGGCAGGGAAATTCCGGAGTCAGGCAAGGAGGCCCGCGCATGTCGACCCTGCGCCACGACCTGTCGCACCGGCGTCGGGAGGTTGGGATTGGTCGATGGCGGCGGCAGGAAGCCGCCCGATCGTCGATTCTCTCGGTGGTGGTCCCGGCCCGCGACGAGGCGGAGGCGCTCCCTCAACTGGTTGCCGAGATTGCGGAGGCGCTTCGTCCGCTCCGCGACGGCGACGGCGACGGGGACGGGGAAGAGGATC
>DAIDJI010000732.1 GCA_027451455.1 Planctomycetales bacterium
CCTGGTTGGCCTGCACCAGCACCTCCTCGGCTCGCCGTCGCTCGTCGATTCCGTGGAGGACGATCACTGTCCCGGCCGGTCGCCCGCCCTCGCCGGGGATTCGGGCGACGGTGTCCTCGATCGGCACCATCCGGCCGTCGCGCCGGACCAGCAGGAGACTCCGGTCGAATCCGGCCCCGGAGTCAGGCCATGGGATGGGAGCGCCGGTCGCCTCGGCAACGACCCGGAACACCTCGGCGATGGGCCGACCGCCAGCCTCCTCCGCCGACCAGCCGGTGAGCGCCTCGGCGGCGGGATTCATGTAGGCGATCCGGCCTTCGCCGTCGGACGCGATCACCCCATCGGGGATGCTCGTCAGGACGGTCGCGAACCATCCCGGATCGGTGGGATTCGGCGGTCGGTACTCGGTCATGTCTCAGGAGGACCAGCGCCGTGCGGAGAGGGATCATATTGGTCGAGCCATGACGCATCCCACCAGGCCCCGGACGGTGGCCCCCGATTCCATCGACAGCCTCACTCCCGGCAGGATTGCCGGGCGGAGAGGTCGCAAACGGCATGCCGGTGCCGATCGGCGGTTCGGGCCACGACCCGGATGCCGGTTGTGGTCGCGAGGCCGGAATCGGCCCCGTACTCGTCAAGAAATTCCCGTGTCGAAGCCGTGCTGCTTGCGGTGAACCGGTCCGTCGAATTTCTTCGACGATTTGAAGAGTTCGAAGCGGCCATCTCCGGCCATGGCGAGACTCTGCTTCTCGATCGCGGCGCGCTCGGCCTCGGCCATCGGCTGGAACTCGCGGACGATTTTGAGGTTCTGGTCGAGGACCTTCTCGGAGTCGATCCCCGTGACGAGGGTCGAGATCGGCATCGAGAGGACGTAGCGGAGCGCCACCTCGACCGGGATGCCGGCCTTCGAGACGATGCTGCCGTCGCCGCCGAGACTCTTCATCGCCAGGACGCCGATGTTCCGCTGGAGGAGGACCGGCAGCACCTGCTTCTGGAAGCTCCGGTAATGGACATCCATGACGTTCAGCGGCATCTGGACGCTGGCCCAGTCGTAGGGCATCCCGAGCATCTTCAAATGGATGATCGGGTCCTTGTGGCCGGTGAAGCCGAGGTAGCGGATCTTGCCCTGCTGGAGGGCCTTTAGCCCTGTCTGGAAAGCCCCATCCTGGGCGAAAATCCAGTTCGGGTCGTTATCATAGACAATTTCATGAAATTGCCACAAATCGATATGGTCGGTCCTGAGCCGGCGGAGGCTGTCCTCGAGGTTGGACTGCGCCTCGGTGGCCGTCCGGCCGCAAACCTTGGTCATGAGGAAGACCTTGTCGCGGCGGCCATTCTGCGCGAGGGCCTTGCCCATCCGTTCCTCGGCCTCGCCGTCGTGGTAGTCCCAGCAGTTGTCCATGAAGGTGATCCCCTCATCGACCGCCCGCTGGATGAGCTTCAGGCTCTCGACCTCGGAGAGCTTCCCGGGATTTGTGGCCGAGTGTCCCCCCAGGCAGAGGAGGCTGACCATCTCGCCGGTCTTGCCCAGCGGCCGCAGGGGGATATCGCCCGCATTTACTCGCTGCTGGATAACCTGCTGGGCTCCGACTGCCCCGGCCGTGGAGGCTGCGGTGACCCCGGCAGCGGTTGCATGCAGGAACTCGCGGCGACTGGATTGACTGGGGTTCATTGCAAGCATCCTTTGCCAGTCCTGGTGCTTGAGATCGTGGCCGGTTCACCCAAACCTGCTCTTCCGGATTTTCGCATGATCAAAGCAAATCTCAAGCCAGAGCCGTCGTTCCTTCCTTGGGTCTTATCGACTGCGAGAAGCTCCTCGACCGGAATCCTAAAAATCGTCCGCGAGTTCCAGTCGATGGCCGAGGCCGAGCGCGCCGCGATCGAGAAGCAGAGTCTCGCTCTGGCCGGTGACGGGCGGTTCGAACTCTTCACTAAGCCGACATGATGGAGCGGGAATCATTGAAACGCCAAAGATTCTCGATATCCTTTTCACAGGACAAGGGTGAGAGACATCCAGAAACGAAGGGGCGAGGTAGAGAGCGGCGATTGCCCGGTCCAGACGGTTCGGGGCCTCGGGATCGTCCAGCCGGAAGTGGGACTGGATCCCGACCGCGTCGAGCCGCACGCCCGCGGGGCCTGCGGCGGCCTTCCGGGGCGGCCGGGTGTCTCCGACCCGCTCATCTCGCGACGATGACCGGTGGCGTGAGCCGGACCTCGTCGCACACCAGGTAGCCGCCCGGCGGCGCGCCCGAGAAGCGGACGAATGCGATCGCCGGGGCCTGCACGGTCAGCTCGAAGCTCGGGATCGGCTGCTCCGGACCGGTCCGCGCCGGCACCACGTCCCTGGACGCCCGGTCCACGACCTTCCCGCCCGCGTCGTAGGCCTCGACGATCGCCGCGGAGCCGATCGAGCCCCAGAGCGTGAGGGTCACGCTCGCCGCCGGCTTTGGGAAGCGGACCTCGACCGGGATCGACTCGTTCGCCATCGCGTTCAGGATGCCCTTCCGCGGCGTTTTCAGGTGTGGGAAGAACATCACCTTCCCGGTCGCCTTGCTCCGGGCCGGCGGGTGCGACAGGGCGAAGACAACGCCCCGGTCGGTGTAGCTCGCCACCGGCTTGCCGGTCTCGACCTGGTCGAAGGTGATGATCACCGGGCCGTCGGCGGGCGCCGCGACGGTGACCGCGCCGAGGGCCGCCAGGACGATCGCTCGAAAGTGGATCATCTTATACCATCTCCAGGCCGCGCATCGTGCCCGTCGAGGGGCCGAAGCCGGACTCCTCGATCCCCATCCGCTGGAGCATCGACACGAACAGTTTCGGCAGCGGCTCGTTGCGGCCGCGGTCGAAGGCCAGGTGCTGGCCATGCCGGAAGCCGCCGCCTGCGAGGATCGCCGGCAGGTTCGTCGTCGAGTGCGCGTTGGCGTCGCCGAGGTTGGAGCCGTAGAGGACCATCGTGCGGTCGAGCAGCGTCGCGCCGCCTTCCCGGGTGGACTTCAGGCCCCCGAGCAGTCCGGCGAGCAGCCTCATCTGCCACTCGTCGATCACCTTGAGCTGCGCCAGTTTCTCCTCGGCCATCCCGTGGTGCGACAGGTTGTGATAACTGTCGGTGATCGTCGCCCCGGCGATCTGCACGACCGGCGTGCCGACGCTGTTGAGCATCAGCGTGATCGCGCGGGTCGAATCCGTCTCGAAGGCCAGGCGCGCCAGGTCATACATGATCTGCACCTTGGCCATGTACTGCGCCGGGCTGGTCGGGTCGGTCGGTGGGCTGGCCTTGACCCTCGGCTTCGGCCGGC
>DAIDJI010000733.1 GCA_027451455.1 Planctomycetales bacterium
GGCCAACCTTCTGGCTTTCCGAGCTTCGCTAATGTGCCTTGAGCTTTCAAAGGGCCGTGGATTTGTCATGGGTAATGCGGCCCAGCGTCGAGTGCGCGAGGCGATGTTTTGCTGCGTCTGGTCGAGCAATGCGCATGTAATAGAGGAGACAGTGCGGCAACTTGCTTTGGCATCTCCCATGGCTGCCGCAGGCCCCTTAGAGCAGCGTATTGCGAATTAGGTCCCAGCAGGTCGGACCAGGTTCCTCGGGGTTCGCCGGCACGCTCGACCTCCCCTCGACCGAGGACGATGGCCCGCCCGAGGGCCTGACGCTCGACCAGATCATCGACGTGACCCTCGCCCGGAGCCTCGACCTCCGCCAGAAATTCATCGAGATTCCGATGGCCCGCGCCGACGTCCTCCAGGCGAGTCTTCGGGCGAACCCGGTCTTCTACCAGGACGGCCAGCTACTGATGTACCGCCCCGGCCAGTACAACCGGGCCGAGCCCGGCGGCCCACAGCAGTTTGACACCAACGTGAACATTCCGCTGGACGTTTCGGGCAAGCGGCGGGCGCGTACCGCCGTGGCGGTCCGGGCCCAGAAGGTCCTTGAGGCTCAGTACCAGGACGCGGTTCGGCAGCGAATCGACGACATTTACGACGGCTTTGTCGGCGTTCTCAACGCTCGCCAGACCCTCCGCTACGCCCGACAGAGCGTTCAGGGGCTCGAGCAGCTTCTCGCCCAGACCGAGAAACTCTTCAAGGCAGGGCAGGTCACGCAGCTCGAGCTGGACCGGGTGGAGAACCAGGTTCGAATTGCCTCGCTTGGGTTGGTGGATGCGGAGGGGGCCTATCGCCGCGCTCGGTTGAATCTCGGCTCGCTGATGAACCTTCCGGCCGACGAGGGGAGCCGCCTGGAAATCCGCGGCAACATCGACATCCCCGCGCCCCCACTGCCGCCGATCGACGAACTGCGACGGGTCGCCCTGGACGAGCGGCCCGACGTCCAGGCGTTCCGGCTCGGCGTCAGCCGGGCTCATGCCGACGTTCGCCTCGCCAAGGCCAACGCCTACAGCGACGTCTACGTTCTCTGGCAGCCCTATACCTTCCAGGACAACACCCCCTACGGCGTCAGGAGCGCGACCTCCTGGGCCCTCGGCGTGACGGTTCCCCTGCCGATCTACAACCGGAACCAGGGCGGCATCCTTCGGGCGAAGATGAACGTCGATCAGTCGAGGATTCAGCTCGCCGACGTCGAGCGCCAGGCGCTGATCGACATCGAGGTCGCCTGTTCAGGACTTCCAGGTCGCCCGCCGCCTGATCCACGAGCTTCAGCAAACCGTGATCCCCGACGCCCGCGAGATCCGCAACAAGACGATTGAGCTAAGAAACCGAGGCGCCGCCAGCTTCATCGACGTGATCAACGCTCAGCTCGACTTCAACGACAAGGTCAAGCAGTACCTCGACACCGCGATCCGATACCGCCGGAGCATGCTCACGCTCAACACGGCTGTCGGGAAAAAGGTCATGCCCTGAGCGACCGGGGCGATGCGGATCGATCGAAATTCGGAAGTTCCAAACCAAACGTCCAGAGATTTTCTGCGTCCAACGGCGCTGGAACGGGGAGGAGACGATGGGACGGCGAAATCGTCGCGGGCTACGGCCCGAACTGGAGGGGTTCGAGCGCCGGCAGTTGCCCTCGGCGATCATCGCCACGATGGCCGCCAACAGCCTCTCGCTGCTCGGACGGCGCAGCCACGCGAGCCTTGCCGGTGGCGGCGGCGGTGGCGGTTCGGGCATCGGCGGCAGCCAGGGCGGAGGGTCCACCGGGTCGAGCCCGAATTCCTCCAGCTCGAGTTACGGGCCGACGATCACACTCGGCCAGGCGAC
Source organism: Planctomycetales bacterium (assembly GCA_027451455.1). Classification (GTDB taxonomy): domain Bacteria; phylum Planctomycetota; class Planctomycetia; order Isosphaerales; family Isosphaeraceae; genus JAKAUH01. The sequence continues at coordinate 1,870 of DAIDJI010000733.1, forward strand.
GCTCACCCAGGGCCCGCTCCTCAACCCTAACGGCACGATCAACAACATGGCCCTCGCCCCCACCGGCCTTCCCAAGCCCGGCCAGGTGAAGCGGCAGATTTTCACGGCACGGTTCGAGGGGCCGTACAGCATCGTCCCCGGCCGGACGACCACCCAGGCGGCTCAGGTCCTGATCCAGGGCGGCGGCTCGGCCAACACGATGCTCCACTCCGACGTGCAGATCCGGATCGTCCAGCCGAAAGATTCCAGCCTGCCGTTCGGCGGCGTGGGCACGATCTTCGACCGGAACATCAACAGCAACAGCGCCCTCGGCTTCAACATCGCCGCCACACAGCAGCCGACCAGCCTCGACCGCGGCGGCCGACCCAGCCACTTCACCCAGGTGAGCATCGATACCAACATCAGCGCAGGAACTTACGTCGAAGCCTATGGGCAGGGCCGCCTGAATATCCACTACCTCCCGAGCGGTCGGCGCGGACCCGGCGGAATTCAGCAGGGGACCGCGATCGTTTCCATCCATATGAACATCTATACGGCGGACGCCAGTAACCTGCTTCGCAACGTCGCCTATAATCCCTGATCGGCCCACCCAATCGCATCGACGCCCCGGAGCCGGTAGAATCCGACGGGTGGAGGAGGACCATCCTCCGGATTCGCCGGCTCACGGGGACGTTGCGATGTTGAGGACGGGACGAACGGCGGCGCTGGTCTTGATCGGATTCCTCGGGATGACAGCGGTCGACGCCCGCGGGGCGCAGCCCCCCGCCGAGCGCGCCCGTCCCCGGTTCGAGCCGCTCCCGCTGGAAAGCATCCAACCGGCCGGCTGGCTCAAGGAACAGCTCCGCATCCAGGCCGAGGGCCTGGGCGGGCACCTCGACGAGTTCTGGCCCGACATCAAGGAGAGCGCCTGGTTCGGCGGCAAGGCCGAGGGCTGGGAACGTGTCCCGTACTGGCTCGACGGCCTGGTCCCGCTGGCCTATCTCCTCGACGACCCCGCCCTGAAGGCGAAGGTCCAGAAGTCGGTCGACTACATCCTCGATCATCAGCAACCCGACGGCTGGCTCGGACCGATCGGCGACGCTCAAAAGCACCGCCCGTACGACGTCTGGCCCCTCTTTCCGCTCTTCAAGGCCCTCACTCAATATGAGGAAGCGACCGGCGATCCTCGCGTGATCCCCGCCCTTTTGAAGTGCTGCCGGAAGATCGACGCGGTGATCTCAGGGGAGCCGGTGTATAGCTGGGCGAAGTTCCGCGTGGCCGACCTTGCCGTGACGCTCAACTGGCTCCACGAACGGACGCACGAAGCCTGGCTGCTCGACCTCGCGAGGAAGCTCCAGCAGCGTGATCCACTGCTGCCAATCACGTTCTTTGACGACGAGTCGGGTGGGACTGGGAAGCTCCAGCAGCTCAAGGAACTTGAGT
>DAIDJI010000734.1 GCA_027451455.1 Planctomycetales bacterium
CGACTCCTTCGGCGGCACGGCCGCGGGCCGTCGCGGTTCTCCCCGCACGACCCGGGCCCCGGCCACCTCATCCAGCGACCGGAGCGCCGCGGCCATCGCCCGAAGATCGTAATCGTGCGAGCGTGCGAATTCGTCACGCCAGGCCCTCAGTTCGGTCAAGATGTCGGCGTCGCGCATGGCTCGTCCTCCTCGCCCAGCAGTTCTCTCGGTGTACAGATCACCGGTGGCTCGTAGCCCGACCGCCGACAAAGGGTCTCGATCCGCGGTCGGAGCGACGCGTTGGCGATATGCGTACAGTTCCAGGTCACCAGAAAGGACACCCCATGCACGGCCGCCACCGCGATGTGCAGAGCGTCCGCGGCCGCCCGCGCCGGCAGAGGAACCTCCAGGAGCAGGGTCGCGGCAAGTTCTTCGGCCTCTTGTGTCTGGGCCAGGACGGGTATACCCTCAAGCGCCGCCAGCCGGAGGGTCGCCGCGTCCGAATCGCCGGCCCTGCACTCCAGCAGGACCAGTGATGAGACTCGCAATTCGTACTCGGAACGACGTTCCCACCAGTCACGTGTGACCTGCTGCTCGCCGGCTCGAACGAGATCGCGGCTCGGCCAGGCCGTTAGGTAGCTCGGTACGGTCGTCTCGACATACGCTGTTGGCTTCATGCCGATCGATCGTACCAAAAATCCGATGCCGGAGGCAATCATGCGCGACCCGTCCCAGGCGATCCCGGACGGCCCGATGCCCAGAGCCCGGATCCGGCGGGCCCAAGTTCCATGATCGATCCCCGGTGAGGTATGCTTCGTGGAGCGAGAACGGAGACGCAGCTAGGCCCGTTACGTCCCTGTTCTCGTCCTCTCGGGCATGGGGGAAAAAGGGGAGGAACATCCATTTCGCGGGACTAAATCCCGTTCGATTGGCCTAGTTGCAATTAAACAATGTATGTACATTTTTTATTATGCTATACCCAGAATGTGTGTACGAGGAGGGGCCGGAGGATCCGCCGGGTCTCGCTTCGTGTCCCGCCGATCACGCCCCGGCGCCACCGGCCGGCTGGCCGAGCCCCATCGCCCACTGCTGTAGCCGGCGATACCAGGTCTCTTGCTGGCCCACGTCCTCGGCGGTCAGCCAGCCGCGGATCTCCTCGACGGTGATACCGAGGAACCGGCTGACCCCGGCGGGGGAGTAGGACCCATCCGGCTGCAAATGCCCGATGATGACCGTGCGATCCCGAGTGATCCGCCAGACCTCGGCAACTTCCAGCGCCGCATAGATCGAGGGCCGGTCGATCTGCGAGGGCGAGATATCGATCTCGACGGCCAGGTCGGGCTTCGGATAGTCGGCCAGGTCCATCGAGCCGCGGGCCAGAGCCTCGCGGGTCATCCGCACCTTATCGGGCTCGAAGCAATAGGAGAGGTCGGCCTGGAGCCCGCGCCTCGCATTCACGGCGTTCAGGGTCGCTTCGCCCGAGCCGAAATGAGGGATGCCTCGCCAGCAGAGCACCGCCTTGATGATATGGCCGACCAGTTCCTTGAGGATCTCGTGGACGTACCCGGTGGTCATGATCTCGAGATCCTTCCCGTCGTAGGCCAGCCGGACATGGTTCCCTTCGCCCTGGGCCCGCGAGAGGGATTCATAGGTCTCCCAGCCCACCCCCGGGAAGACGATCCGTTGGTCCCCGTGGGCGAGGCTCGACGACGGAAACGACCCGAGATCACCCGGCGCGGTCGGGGTCGGGAAGGTCGTGATCGCGGACATGGGTTTCTCCTCCCGTTCGGGCGATGCGGTCCGGCGGCGGTTCCGACAGGCCCGTATCCAGCGAGTCCCGCGCAACCACCTGATCGATCGGGTCGGAGAGGCTCGGCCGGTTCGCCTTCGCGGCCCTGGTGGTCCACTCCCGATCGGAGGGACTCACCCAATGCCCGAGCGTTCTGGCCGACCCGTCACGGCCGGCCCTCGTCCGCCGGGCCTGCCATTGGCCTTCGCCATCGCTCCCCGCCCCCGTGCCGACCATTGCCGTCTCCAGTTCGCCGGCTACCCGCGATCGTACCACATGACCCGTGGGCCCGTCCCCATGGCGGACGGTTGGTCCGGGCAGGGTGTCGGACCACCCTCGCTATTCATTCCGACCCCTTTGTCGCGACCCGGAGCTTCGTAGGCACGGACACCTGAGTAGTCGCTCCGTCACCGGAATATTCAAGGGCGATTCCATGCCGTCCAGTCCGTGAACCCCACGCCGACGGCGATATAATGGATGGAGAAACTGGTCGGTACTCGACATCTGAGGCAAGCGGGGCTCGCAGCAATGGCGGATCAACAGATCAGGAGCGATCTCAAGGTCATTGGAACTGGATTGGCGATGATGCTCGTCTTCTGGGGGATCGTCCTTGCAATGCCATGGATCGCGCTCTGGTGGTTCCCGGCGAAACCTCAGGGCGACGTCGAGCGAATCCGCTCTGTCCTCAATCAGCTTGGCACGTATGGCGATCTGTTCGGGATGCTCAACTGCCTCTTCACGGGCGGCGCGCTGATCGGGGCCGGATATGCCATTGTGCTGCAATGGCGGCAACTAAGGCATCAGCAGGAGGAGATAGATCGCAACAGGATAGAGCGCGCCACGGCGGCGGTATGGCAGCGCCGCACGGCGCTGATTGAAGCCACCAGCTTCCTGGCCCAGTCGCAAGCTTCCCAGCTCGCGTCTTTGCAGGCGATTGATTATGAGACGTTATCTCCGGAGGCAAAGATAGCAATGGCTGCGCGAGGCGCATTTCTTATGGGAGAGCTACAGAAGAACATCGATATTCTATCTCGCTTTGTGGTGACGCTGGTAAGCGAGCACGAAGAAGATGTCACCGATCCGAATTCGCTACGCACAGCATATGGGTTCCCGCCGAAAGAGCCGCCCGTAGAATAGTCACCGCCGCCTGCCGTTCCGGCCGCCGGAGATGCGGGAGCGAGCGGATAAGAGGTCAGCGAGCGGATAAGACTTATCCGGATTTCCCCTTATCCGGATTCTGGGTAAGCGAATATTGTCAATGGCCGCGTAGTGGTATCGCGGCTACGGCTCAAGCTCCTTGCGGGCGGCGTGATGGATGAACAGCACGAAAACTTCATCACCACGAACAGCGAATATGATGCAATATTTATTATTCCGCTTGCCGTAGAGCAATTCGCGGAGTTCTTCGGGAAATCTGTCGCTCTCGGCGGCACGCGGGCAGCGAAGCGGCTGCCTCGTGAGCGTCTCCATATGCCTGAAAGGCCCTTGATACCAGCGGTCGGCC
>DAIDJI010000735.1 GCA_027451455.1 Planctomycetales bacterium
GGGCGAAGGGCCGGGCGGGATCATTGGCGAGGACGGTCAAGGCGGCGTCGGTCATCTCGGCGAGGGTGGGCTGTTCGCGCAGCTCGTCCCTGGTGTAATGCTCGGCCGGTCCTGGATTGCCGCCCCGGCCGAGGCTGGCGACCGGATCATAACGGTCGTCGGCGGTTCGGTACGGCAGGTGGTCGAGCCCCTCGCGACCGAAGAACCCAAAGAGCCGCGCCGAGCCCTTCGAGGCGTTGCGCGCACCGGCAAGCAGTGCCTCGCCGCCGTCGGTCCCCTTCTCGGTGTGGACCACGACGTACCGGCCCCCGCTTCGGACGTCGATCCGCGTCAGGTCGTCGTCGGCGAGGTAGAGGTTCCCCGGCTTCCAGTTCTTCCCCTGCGCTTGCATCCCCCTTCGCTGATCCTGGGATTCGATCCCGAAGCCGCAGCCGATCACGACGTCGAGCCCCGGGTGCAGCGGGGCCTGGCGCGCCTCCTGAAGGATCCCGGGCAGGCCGAGCATGGCGCGGGCGAGGTCCTGATAATCGTCCCGGTGGACGTTCTGCGCGTACATCGCGGCCGGCGAGGCGTGGTCAAACGGGACGCTCGTCACCGTTCCGACCTTCCATCCCTTGTCTTGTAGCTCGTGGAAAAGCGTTGAGACCAGCCGGCCGTCATCGGTGACGTTCAGGCCGTTGTTATAAGATTTCACGCCGCTGATCATCTCGGCGGCACTCTGCGACGAGTCGGTGTAGGCGTGTCGGACCCGGCCGACCGACTTGATCCCGGCGCGGTCGTCGGCATTGGTGGACGACCCCTTGATGTAGCCGGGTGCTTTTGGCCCGAGCGGTCCGAGGGTCCAGGGGTTTGGCCCGGCGATCTCGGCGTCGTAGCCGCCGCCCAGGCTGTTCGACGGGATGACCACGGTCTGCCGGTCGAGATCCGGCTCGTTCCGGTCGTGGGTCGGGCTGGTCACCACATACCCGAACTGAGCGGCGCCCCCGGCCTCGTAATCCTGGAAGACCAGCCCCGATCCCTTCCCTTCCGTATAAACCTTCCCGGTCTTCGCGATCGCCGCGGCCTGCGTGGTCGGCCAGTCCATCCCGTCGAACCAGACGATGAAAAGATGCTTGACGCCCCGCGCGATCGCCTCTTTCTGCACGCGGTAAAGGTCGCTCTGATCGGCATACTCGGCCGAGGGGTTGACCGTGTTCTTCGGCAGGAAGCCGTAGATTTTCTTCACCTCGCCGGCATCGCGATACCGGCTCTGCTCGCCCATGACCGACTTCAGATGGGCTTTTCGGCCAAAGAGGTAAACCGGAACCAGCCGGTTGGAGTGGCTTGTGTGATTCGAGAAGACGTCGCCGGGCCCCTGCGACCCGAAGTGATAGGCCCGCGCCCGCTTCGCGGCGGGGTCGGCGGCGTACTCCGCCTGGAGTTTGGCGATCCGGTCCATGCCGCCATCGCCCTCGCGCTCGCCCTCGACGGCGTCGGCCCGGGTCGCGATCATGGCAACCGCCGCCGTCGCAACCACCGCGGCCCGGAGGCCGATCGACGCCCATCCCCGAATGGCCCCGTCTCGATGCTCTCGCCACATCGTCGCCCGTCCTCCCGTGGTCCTCGGAAATCCCCTTCGATCGCGGCCCGGCCCGGCCTGCCGAGAGACGACTTTACCAGGATCACCCGGGCGAATGGAACCGGCCGGCCGGACCGCGCTGTTGGCTTTCGGGCGCGCGCGCGGCCAAAATGGTATGGTCTTTGCTCGTGCGAGCGTCCCCGATCCCTCACAGAGTTCGGGGCCGACGGCCGATTCCCACGCGGAGGTCCGACTGGTGTATCGCGATGTCCTGGCGATCGTGCTGGCCGGGGGACGGGGCTCGAGGCTGGAACCCCTCACCCGCGACCGGGCCAAGCCGGCGGTCCCGTTCGGCGGCCTCTACCGGATCATCGACTTCACACTCTCCAACTGCATCAACTCCGACATCCGCAAGATCCTCGTCCTGACCCAGTACAAGGCGACGAGCCTGAATCGCCACCTCGACCAGGGCTGGCGATTCCTCCCGCGCGAGCTGGGCGAGTACATCGAGGTGATCGGCCCGCAGCAGCGGATCGCCGAGATGTGGTATCAGGGGACCGCCGACGCGATCTACCAGAACGTCTATACGATCGAGAAGGCGGCGCCGAGGGACACGCTGATCCTGGCCGGCGACCACATCTACAAGATGAACTACGCCCGGATGATCGACGAGCACCGGGCCAACGCCGCCGACCTGACCATCGCCTGTCTCCCCGTGCCGAGGGCTCAGGCGAGCGAGTTCGGCGTGATCGGGGTGGACGCCGCGAACCGGGTGACGAGCTTCCTCGAGAAGCCCAGAGACCCGCCAGGGATGCCCGGCCACCCCGATCACTCGCTCGCCTCGATGGGGATCTACGTCTTCGCCACCGACGTGATGTACGAGCTTCTCTTCCAGGACGCGGCGAAAAAGGAAGCCAGCGCGCACGACTTCGGCCGCGACATCATCCCCGCGATGATCGCCGGGGGCGCCCGCGTGCTGGCCTACCCGTTCCGCGACGAAAACGGCAAGAGCGCCGCCTACTGGCGCGACGTTGGCACCCTCGACGCCTACTACCAGACAAACCTCGACCTGATCCAGATCGATCCGATCTTGAACCTCTACGATAGAAAGTGGCCCATTCACACGTATCAGCCGGCCTATCCGCCGCCGAAGTTCGTTCACACCGAGGGCGACCGCCGGGGCGCCGCGTACAACTCGATCGTTTGCCAGGGTGCGATCATCTCGGGCGGGCAGGTGTACCGGAGCATCGTCTCGCCGGGGGTTCGCGTGCATAGCTACGCGCTGGTGGAAGACTCGATCCTTTTCGACGGCGTCCACGTCGGCCGGAACGCCCGGATCCGCAGGGCGATCATCGACAAGCACGTCCGCATCCCCACCGGTTTTCAGATCGGATGGGACCGAGAGGCCGACCTGGCGCGGGGCTTCACGGTCTCCGACGAGGGTGTCACGGTCGTCGCCAAGGGCGAGGACCTGGAGCGATTCGCGTAAGAAATGGCGTCCTCCTCGGTTCGACGACCGCGTCCCAGGGCTGATTCCTGGAGGTGAACCATGTCCACGACCGTGAACGAGCAGGCGATCCTCGACGCCCTTCACCGGATCCCCGACGACCGATGGGGGGACGTCCTGGAGTTTATCGAAACCCTGGGTCCTCGGGACCGGCCCGCCCGCGAGGCCGAGGGCCGCCCCGTCACGGCCGCCGACCTGCTCGGCTC
>DAIDJI010000736.1 GCA_027451455.1 Planctomycetales bacterium
GCTGCATTCCTCGCAGGTGACGAGTAGATCGGGGAGGTACTGCATCGCAATCCGGCGGTGGCCGAGGCCCTCGCAGGTCTCGCAACGGCCGCCCCGGGCGTTGAAGCTGAATCGGCTGGGACCGTAGCCCCGGATTCTCGCCTCGCGCGTCGTGGCGAAGACGCGGCGGATCGCGTCGAACAGGCCGGTGGCTGTCGCGGGTGTCGAGCGCGGCGTTCGGCCGATCGGGCCCTGGTCCACCTCGATCAATCGTTCGATTGAGGGGAGAAAAACGATCTCCTCGGTCTCGACTCCGCGCTGGATCGCCCGGCGCGCCGAGCGGGCCAGAACATCGTGGACGAGCGAGCTCTTGCCCGATCCGCTGACGCCCGTCACGCAGGTCAAGGCGCCGAGCGGGATCCGGGCCTCGACGCCCCGGAGGTTGTGGGCCGAGGCCCCTCGGATCTCAATCCATCCCGAGCTTCGGGCGAGCCTGCCTCTCGCGTCGGGTGTTGGGAGCGGCTCGGGCGGTCGGTTGAGATACTGGGCGGTGATTGAGCCCGGCGCGTTCGCGAGCTGGTCGGGCGTCGAGGCCGCCACGATGGTTCCCCCATCAGGTCCAGCGCCGGGGCCCATATCGATGACCCAGTCGGCGGCGCGGATCATGGCCTCGTCGTGTTCGACGACCAGGACGCTGTTCCCCAGGTCGCGAAGCTTCATCAGCGCGTCGATGAGGCGGGCGGTATCGCGGGGGTGCAATCCGGCGGTCGGCTCGTCGAGGATGTAGCAGGCGCCGATCAGTCCCGAACCGAGCTGGGCCGCGAGCCGGGCGCGTTGCAACTCGCCGCCGGAGAGCGTCTCGGAGCCTCGGTCAATCGAGAGATAGCCGAGGCCGACCTCGACCAGGTATCGAAGCCGCCCGGCAACCTCGGCGAGCATCGGCTCGGCGACCGCGTCGGCGGTGGGCCGATGGGCCTCGACGAAGGCCAGGGCCTCTTCGGCGGAGATCGCGGAGAGTTCGGCGATGGTCCGGCCCGCGAAGCGGACAGCGCGGGCCTCGGGGCGAATCCGGGAACCGCCGCACGAGGGGCAGGCGACCGGCTCCCGGTAGGCGTCGAGGGCCCGGAGGACGGGCTCGGAACGCGTCTCGTCGTACGCGCGATCGAGCAACGCGGCGATCCCCGCGAACGAGGCGGCCGGCTCGCCCTTCCAGAAGCCTGTACGGGTGGCCTCGGACCACTCGCCGACCGGCCGATCCGGGCCGATCTTGTGTCGGGCGAAGAAGTCGCGGATGGGCGTCTCCATCTCAGAAGCGGCTGGCTCTCGGCGGCCCTCAGCCAGGATCGTCCACGGGACGACCGCCCCGCCCGACCACGATCGCGAGAGGTCCGGAATCGAGAGATCGGCGCGGAAGGTTGGACGCCAGCCGAGGCCGTTGCACGACGGGCAGGCGCCATGGGGACTGTTGAAGCTAAAACTGCGGGGCTCGATCTCGGCGAGGCCGGCGCCGCACGATGGGCAGGCGAGGTGGACGCTCAGTGTGCGCTCTTCCCAGGGCGGGTCTGATCCCGGCGCCTCGACCAGCGCCACGATCCGACCGTCGGCGAGCTTGAGGGCGAGGTCAAGGCTCTCGGCGAGGCGGGGACGGATGCCCTCGCGGATCACCAGGCGATCGACGACCGCTTCAATCGAGTGGGACCGGTTCTTCGCGAGCTTCGGCGGCGGCTCGCCGACCTCGATCAACTCTCCATCGACCCGGGCGCGGAGCAGACCTGCGCTCTTGATGGAGCGGAAGGCCTCGGCGTGCTGGCCCTTGCGGTCGCGGACCAGTGGGGCCAGGAGCTGAACCTTTCGTCCGGCCGGGATCGCGAGCAACTGGTCGACCATCTGCTCGGGAGTCTGGGCGAGGATCGGAGCCTCGCAGCGCGGGCAATGCGGGACGCCGGCACGAGCGTAAAGAAGCCGCAAATAATCATAAATTTCCGTGAGTGTGCCCAGCGTGCTACGCGGGCTGGGTGTTCCGGCGTGCTGGTCAATGGCGACGGTTGGGGGCAAGCCCTCGATCGCGTCTACGTCGGGTGGCTCGGCCTGCTCGAGGTACTGCCGGGCATAGGTCGAGAGGCATTCGAGGTAGCGGCGTTGACCCTCGGCGTGGATCGTGTCAAAGGCGAGCGAACTCTTCCCCGATCCGCTGACGCCGGTCAGAACGACCAGGCGGTCGCGGGGCAAATCGACATCAATCGAGCGCAGGTTATGGACCCGGGCCCCACGGACCCGGATCGTCTCGATCGTCGCCGGATTTGAGGGCGGATTGGGAGGCGTCGTCGGGGGCGACTCGCTGGCTGTCCGGGAGCGGGTCTTGTTCACGAGGATGGACCATCGTCGAGTTTGGAGGGGTCGAACCGGCTTCCCGGCGGCTCCAGCTTACCCACTACGGCCCGCCGTGCGAACACCCGGAGCGTTTGCGCTCGCAGGATCGAAGCCCGTCTCTTGTGAGAGAGCGGAAAAATGTGGCAAACGCGTATCGCAAGAGGCGACAAGAGTTTCAGCGAAACGGCATGAATGGAATGCTGGGAAAATGGCCGGGGGCTTTTCCGTTTTTTGCTCGGGTGAGGCATATTATTTATAGTCCCTTCGTGCGCCCTTCGAGGGCGAGCCGGCCGACCTTCTGCACCGGGTCGAGAACCGAGCATGGTGCATCGGCGGCCATCCCGATGTCCAAGCGGAACAACGAGAATCAGAAGGCGCGTCTGGCGCTTTCGCTCGCGATGGGAATAAGAGCCGGCGCATGGGCAAAGGCCAATGGCGTCCCGAGGCAGACGGCATACGCCTGGGCGCGAATGCCCGAGGTTCTGAAGGCAGTCGATCAGATCCGGGCCCGGTTGATTGACCGGGCGATCGGCCGGCTGACCGAGCATGCGATTCAGGCAGCCGAGGAGATCACTCGGCTCTCGAAGGAGGCCGAGAGCGAATCGATCCGCCTCCAGGCCTCGCGCGCGGTGCTCTCAGAGATGCTCACGATCACCGACTACGCGACGATGGAGCGCCGACTGGCGGCGGTCGAGCGCCGGCTCCGGCAGACGGAGCTGCGGGCGTTGGACAGGTAGGGGGTAGGCACCAACCAATTCGGACGCCGATCGAGGCTGGCCGGGACCAGGGGCCCGGCCGCTCGTCGGGCGTCCCGATGAACATGATTGCCGAATTCAGGGACGGACAGCTCAAGCTCCATCGCGCGGCCGAACCTCAGGCGGCGGTCGATCGGCTAGCCGCCGCAGACG
>DAIDJI010000737.1 GCA_027451455.1 Planctomycetales bacterium
GATCTGGTCCTGACGGTGACCCAGATGCTTCGCAAGAAGGGCGTCGTCGGCAAGTTTGTCGAGTACTACGGCGAGGGCCTGGCGAACCTCCCGCTCGCCGATCGGGCGACGATCGCCAACATGGCCCCCGAATACGGGGCCACCTGCGGCCTCTTCCCGATCGACGCCGAAACGCTCCGCTATCTGGAGCTTTCGGGCCGTCCGGCCGAGCAGATCGCGCTGGTTGAGGCGTACGCGAAGGCGCAGGGGATCTTCCACGGCCCAGGCGCTCCCGAAGCGACCTACTCCGATACTCTTGAGCTCGACCTCTCGACGGTCGAACCGAGCCTCGCCGGACCGAGGCGCCCGCAGGACCGCGTCCCGCTCAGCCAGGCCCGGGCGTCGTTCGCCACCGCCTTGCAGGAACTTCAGGCCGCCCGGCCCGCGAAGAAGAAGGCCGCGCTGCCGGTCGTGGAGAACGGGTCCAACGGGGCGTCGCCATCCGGCAACACGGGTGAGGCGGCGCCCATCACGAACGGCTCGGTGGTGATCGCGGCCATCACGAGTTGCACGAACACCTCGAACCCCTCGGTGATGATCGCCGCCGGCATCCTGGCGAAGAAGGCCGTCGAGCGTGGGCTGAAGGCGAAGCCCTGGGTCAAGTCGAGCCTGGCGCCCGGGTCGAAGGTCGTCACCGACTACCTCCATGACGCCGGTCTGGACACCTACCTCGACCAGCTTCGGTTCAACGTGGTCGGCTACGGCTGCACGACCTGCATCGGCAATTCCGGGCCCCTGCCTCAGGCCATCTCCGACCAGATCAACCGGGACGACCTGGTCGCCGTTGCCGTCCTCAGCGGCAATCGGAACTTCGAGGGCCGGATCAACGCCGACGTCCGCGCGAATTACCTGGCCTCGCCGCCGCTGGTCGTCGCCTACGCCCTCGCCGGGACGATGGATATCGACCTCCAGAACGACCCGATCGGTCAGGACCCGCAGGGGAAGCCGGTCTACCTGCGCGACGTCTGGCCGACGCAGGGCGAGGTCCGCGACACGATCGCGAAGTCCGTTCGGTCGGAGATGTTCCGGTCCGAATACGCCGAGGTCTTCCACGGTGACGAACACTGGCGATCGCTCCCGGTCCCGCAGGGCGACCTCTACCAGTGGGATGCGGCGTCGACCTACGTGAAGAATCCGCCTTATTTCGAGGGGATGACGACCGAGCCGCCGCCAGTCGCGCCGATCGAGGGGGCGCGGGTGCTCGCCGTCCTGGGCGACAGTATCACGACCGACCACATCTCGCCGGCCGGCTCGATCAAGGCCGATAGCCCGGCGGGCCGCTACCTGATCGAGCGGGGCGTGAAACCGGCCGACTTCAACTCGTACGGGGCGCGTCGCGGGAATGACGACGTGATGGTCCGCGGAACGTTCGCCAACATCCGCCTGCGGAACAGGCTCGCTCCCGGAACCGAGGGGGGTTGGACCCGGCACCTGCCCGGCGGCGAGCCGATGACCATCTTCGACGCCTCCCGGAAATACCAGTATGAGGGCATCCCGCTTCTGATCCTGGCAGGTAAGGAATACGGCTCGGGATCGTCACGCGACTGGGCCGCCAAGGGGCCGAAGCTGCTCGGCATCCGTGCGGTGATCGCCGAGAGTTACGAGCGGATCCACCGGTCGAATCTGGTCGGCATGGGGATCCTCCCGTTGCAGTTCCTGCCGGGGCAGAGCGCGGAATCGCTCGGCCTGACCGGCGAGGAAGTCTTCGCGATCGAGGGGCTGCCGGAGGCCATCGCCGGACGGTTCGCCTCGGGCCGCGAGTTGCAGGTCAGGGCGACCCCGCCGCAAGGGGCGCCGGTCCAATTCCGGGTGAGTGTCCGCATCGACACCCCGCAGGAGATCCGTTACTATGAGCATGGCGGGATCCTCCCGTATGTGCTCCGACAACTGCTCCACGGCGACTCGCACGGAAGTGCCGGCTAGTGACCTCGCCGTGAGTCGCCCTCCCCGTTGATCGAGCGCGCCATACGGACCCCAGACCCCATGCCGGGGCACTTGAATCCACCCGTACCCGATACAATCAGGAGTCGCGATGATTACGGAGCAAGTGCAGACGGAGGCCAAACCCGTCGTGAACAAGACCCAGGCCCTGGTCTGGCTCCGCCAGATGATGCTGATCCGGCGCTTTGAGGAGCGTGCGGAGATGCTCTACCAGAAGGGCGGGAAGATCGGCGGGTTCTTCCACCAGTACAGCGGTCAGGAGCCGGTGGCGGTCGCCTCGATCGGGGTACTTCGGGAGGACGACTACGTCATCACGGCGTACCGCGATCACGGCCACGCACTGGCCCGAGGAATGACGGCCCGCGCCGGTATGGCCGAGCTTCTGGGCAAGGCGACGGGCTGCTCCAAGGGGAAGGGCGGCTCCATGCACTTCTTCGACGCCGAGAAGGGGTTCCTCGGCGGACACGCCATCGTCGGCAGCCACATCGCCCTCGCGGCCGGTGTCGCCTTCGCCAGCAAGTATCGCGGCGAGGACCGCGTCTGCATCTGCTACATGGGCGACGGCGCCATCAACCAGGGCTCGGTCCACGAGACCCTGAACATGGCCGCCCTCTGGAAGCTCCCGGTGATCTACGTCGTCGAGAATAATCTCTACGCGATGGGGACCTCGCTGGCCCGGTCGTCGTCGGTTCTGGACCTCACGGTCCGTTGCGCCGTCCCGTACGGCATCCCCGGCCACCAGATCAACGGCAACGACGTCGAGCTGATGGCACGAACGACCCGGGAAGCCGCCAACCGGGCCCGTGCCGGCGAGGGACCGACGTTCATCGAGGCCCAGACCTACCGCTACAAGGGCCACTCGATCAGCGACCCGGGCAAGTACCGCCAGAAGGAGGAGCTGGACGAGGCGATCCGCCACGACCCGATCCTCGTTTACGAGAACATCCTCAAGGAGCGCGGCTGGATCGATCAGGAGGCCATCGACCGGATGCGCGAGGGCGTCAAGGAGGAGATTGAGGAGAGCATCGAGTTCGCCGAGGCGAGCGAGCAGCCGCCCCTCGAAGCCCTCTACGAAGACATCACGGTGGCCCCGTTCATCCCACAGGAGTGACCATGCCCGTCTTGACGTTCCGCGAGGCCCTCAATCAGGCCATGTCCGAGGAGATGGAGCGCGACGACCGCGTCTTCCTGATGGGCGAGGAGGTCGGGCACTACCAGGGTGCGTACAAGGTCAGCGAGGGGATGCTCGAGCGCTTCGGCGAGAAGCGTGTCGTCGA
>DAIDJI010000738.1 GCA_027451455.1 Planctomycetales bacterium
TCTCTCGCCGTGCAGAACGGCCAGTACGACGCGACGCTCCAGGACATGCCGGCCGCCCGGTACTACGCGGGCCGATACTCGGAGCTGGAGCTGGTCGGGCCACCCGAAGGCCGCGGCTATTACGTGATCTTCGCCCGCAAGGGCGAACGATCCCTCCGCGAGGCGCTTGACCTCGGCCTCGGGAAGCTGATCGCCTCGGGCGAGCTCCGACGGCTTTATGATCGATACGGGATCTGGAATGAGGCCCAGGAGGAGCTCTCCAGCTTCGACGGACCGATCCCGATCGAGTCGGGGGGATTGGGGAGTCGCGGCTGGGGTCTCCTGCGCGAGTATGCGCGTCCGCTACTTCAGGCCGCCCTCGTGACGTTGGTCCTCTCGGTCACATCGATGCCGATCGCGATGGCGATCGGCCTGATGGTCGCGATCGGGCGGCTTTACGGCCCGCGTCCCCTGAATGGGTTGCTGACCGCGTACGTCGAGATCCTTCGCGGCACGCCATTGATGCTGCAACTCTTCGTGCTGTTCTACCTTTTAAAGCTCTCGCCCTGGGTCGCGGGGATCGCCGGGCTCGCGATCAATTACTCGGCCTACGAGGCCGAGATCTACCGGGCTGGGTTGCAGGCGATTCCCGCCGGACAGATGGAAGCGGCCCTGGCCCTGGGGATGTCGAAACGAATGGCACTCCGGCGGGTGATCGTCCCGCAGGCGGTCCGGATCGTGATCCCACCGGTGACGAACGATTTCATCGCACTCTTCAAGGATACCTCGGTCTGCTCGGTCATCACCCTGGTCGAGCTGACCAAGCAGTACAAGATGCTGGCGTTGAGCACCGGGGGGACGATCGAGTTTGCCCTGGCGGCCTCTGCGCTTTACCTGCTGATGAGCGTCCCGCTCTCTTGGTTCTCCCGATGGTCCGAGGATCGCCTGGCGAAGGCCGGCGTGAAGGAAGGGGCGCCCGGATGATCGAGGTCAATGGACTGCGGAAGTCGTTTGGGGAAGTCGACATTTTGCGGGGCGTGGCGCTCTCGGTCGACCGGGGCGAGGTGGCGGCGATCATCGGACCGTCCGGGAGCGGCAAGAGCACGTTTCTCCGCTGCCTCAACGGGCTGGAGCGATTCGACGCCGGGCGGGTCGAGATCGACGGGCTGGTCCTTCGCGGCCGGTCGGAGATCCCGGCGTCGGGCTGGGCCCGGCTGCATCGCGAGGTCTGCCGGCGGGTGGGGATGGTCTTCCAGGGCTTCAACCTGTTCCCGCACCGGACGGCCCTCGAAAACGTAATGGAGGGGCCGATCTACGTACTGGGCGTCAACCGCGAGGCCGCCGAGGATCGAGCGCGCCGGCTTCTCGATCGCGTCGGGATGTCGGACCGGCTGCACGCGATGCCCCGCGAGCTTTCGGGAGGGCAGCAGCAACGGGTCGCGATTGCGCGTGCCCTGGCGATGGAGCCCCGCGCCATCCTCTTCGATGAGCCCACCAGTGCTCTCGACCCGCGAATGACCGCCGAGGTCCTGGCGGTCATGTCCGACCTGGCCGGCGACGGCCTGACGATGATCGCGGTCACCCACGCGATGCACTTCGCCCGCCGGGTGGCGCACACGGTCCACGTCTTTGGCGAAGGCCGCGTGATCGAGTCGGGTCCGCCCGAGCAGATCTTTGACGATCCGCGCGAGGAGGCCACGCGGATCTTGCTGTCAAGCGTTCAGGCGGCGTGAGACGGGGCCGGGGGTTAGATCCATCCTGATCAGGCAGGAAACCATACCGCCAGGACTGATTTCAGTTTCAGAAAAGCGGCATTTTGACAGCGCTGGAGGCTGACTTTTCGGGCGAGTTCTCGGTAGATCGACGACGAGCGAGGTCGGTGGTTCAGCCGGAGGATCTTTTCCATCGCCGCCTTGGGATCGTCCGGTTTGAGCCTCCCCTCGGTCCAATGCTGATGCTCGATCAACCATCGCCGCAACTCGGCCAGGTCTCCCTTGCACCACAGGGCGGCCGTGATGTGTGGCGAATCGCTCCAGACCCAGATCTCCAGTTCGGGATCAATCACGATCGCTCGGGCACGGTCGTCCCAGCCTGAATCCCGGAGGCGAGCCTCGACATCGCTCTCCAGGATTTCACGGGATTCCTGCTCCCGGCCGCATCCATCCCGATCGAAAAGGATCAGGCCGTGGCGATGGCTTCGAGTGAACGACCGAAGGAATTGATCTCCCTGGCCAAGACAGCCCGGATCTCTGGCCGGATGGACCAGAATTCGATGATGGATCTGTGAGAGGCCCAGGGATTTGGATCGATCGAGGATACCCTCGACCGCGGCCTCCATGTTCTTATCGGGAACCAGGATAATGAGGTCGCTCATCGACGCTCCGGATCAGCCGAGGACGCCCGCGGCGAAGAGGACTCCGAGGTTCGTCTCGCCCTGCCAATCGCGGAGGGCCGGGTGCTCGCTGCCCCGGACAATGTCTGTCGCTTCGTCTTCGGTCTTGGCAAAACAGAGGACCGTGGACGGGTCAGCGATGCTGAGTATCACTGGGGAATGCGTGGCAACCAAAATTTGAGCGTCGTAGACGGAAGAAAGCGACTGGAACATCGTCTCGACGGCTCGGGGATGGATTCCATTTTCCGGCTCCTCGATGAGATAGATCCCGGAGAAATCACCGAGATAAGCCGGTAGGGTCAAGGCGAGCAAGCGGAGGGTCCCGTCTGAAGCCATCCAGGAGGGGACTTCCAAACCACCGCGGTAGCCGATCATCAGGTAATTGTGTCTGTCGTCCGGGCGTTCGACGGTTCGTATGTCCTCAAGATCAGGGAGCGCCGTTCGGAGGTGTTCCATCCAGTCTCGGAAGCGGCTTTTCGAGTTTCTACGAAGCGACTGGACCAGCCACGGCAGACTTGACCCATCCGCCTCGTAGTTCCCAGCCTTCAAAGGCGGACTGGCCAGCCGAAGTTCCTGGCTACTGAGGGACACCTCGCGAACCCCACCGGTTAACAGGCTCTTCAGCCATGTCGCGACCGGGAACATCATCTCATCGTCGGGGACATTGGCCAGCGCCGACTTGCCGATCCCCAATCTGAGAGAGGGAAACCATCCTATCCGACCTTCCCTGGTGAACTTGTCGATCGACGTCGGATGCTTCTTAATTATGTATCGGCCGGAATCTGGCTCGAGTGCGTCCGTCAGAATGGTCCGCGGCGGTGAGGGCGTTGCCGGAAAGACCAGCGGTTGTGAGGGAGATCGCTCGGCGGAGGTCTTGAGGAAGAGT
>DAIDJI010000739.1 GCA_027451455.1 Planctomycetales bacterium
CCGGCACCGCCGCTCTTCGCCGCTGGCCCCGGCGAGCTGGTGATGCGGACGGACGACCCCCGATGGCGCGGCGACCTCGGCGCCTTCCTCCGTGATCGGATCTCGCCCGGCGACCGGCAGGTCCGGGTCCGGGTGATCGGCTCGGGCTCGCACGAGATGACCCGGGTTCGCCTCCCCGATGGCCTGACCTTGAAGTTGGTTGTCGAGGTCGATCCCCGGAGCGGCGGCGATCCGCCAAGCTGGTCGCCCGCGCCCGGTTCTGCCGGTCCCGGCCTCATCGAGCTAAATGATGGGACCCTCGCGATCCAGGGGCTGGAGCTTCGTCACGACCCGCGAGCCCGAATTGGCGGCCTGCTCTCGCTCCGCGATGCTCACCTGATCCTTTCGCGATGCCGGTTGATCGTTCCGCCCGGCCTCTCGGCTCCAGTCGGCGACCTGATCGTCTTCCGAGCCCCGACCACCCGTCCGATGCCCGAGCTGGCCGCTGGCCAGGCCTTCCCATTTCCCGTCGACCGGCCGGTCTGCCGACTGATCGACACGATCCTGATCGGTGACCAGGCGGCGATCCGCGCCGAGATCGGGCGAGGGCTCATCGCGCTGACGAATTGTGAGGTCGCTTCCGACCGAATCGCGTTCGCTCTGGATCCCGGACGTGTGGCTCGCTCGGCCTTCGACGCCGACCTCTGGCTCGACCGTTGCACGATCGCCGCGGGACAATCGCTCATCGAGCTCGGCCCATGGACGGGCCTGCCCGCCGGGCCGGACCGGCCCTGGCTGGTTCACTCGCGCCATTCTGCCTTCTTCACGATCCAGGAGGGCAAGACTCGTGAAGGGACCTTGCTCCGGTTCAACGCCGAAGCCTTCGCCGGCGATCTCCTGTACTGGCAGGCCGAGGATGATGCCTTCGACCTGGGACGGGTCCTCGCAACGGGCGAGGGAGTCATGCCGGCCCTTCAGCGCGACGAGATCGAGGATCAGTGGAGTAAGCTCTTCTGGCCGTCGAACCACGCCATCCGAAACGTGATCGGGCCCCGTCTCATCGCGCCGAAGTTCCGGCAGCGTCCGGTTCCCGGCCGCATTCTGCCGAACGACCTGGCACTCGACCCGGCCACCGCGGGCGGACGAGGCGCCGTCCTCGGCGGAATCGCGGGCGTGTCCGGACCAGGCGGGCCGAGACCCCGGCCGATCCCGAGAGCCACGGCGGTCCCGAATCTTTGATCGGGCCTCCGAGGGGCCGGGGCAGTGCTGGTCCTGCACGAGGAGGCAAAAAAGTCGAGTAGATGGGGATAGGGGTCGTGCCAAGGGGGAGACGCATCGGTCGCGGACGACGGGAGCCAGTCCCCGTGGACCCGGCCGGTGTGAAACGGAAACGGCCCTGCGGCCCTGCCAATCCGGGTTTCCCCCATTGTCGCAGCCCGGGGGCGTTTCGCATAATAAAGGTCTATTAACACCCGCGCCAGGACCGCGAGGGGGGTTCTCACATGCTTCGGCGCACGATGCCCGGACTCATCCTCTCCCTGATCCTTCTGACCCCCAGCCTGGCCCTCGCCCGGCACGGTGGCGGACACATGGGAGGAGGCGGCGGATCGGGCCACCTCGGCGGCTTCCCGATGCACGCCGGGCCGATCCTCGGCGGTGGTCCGACTCTCGGCGGTGGGCCTTCCCTCGGCGGGCCTCGCCATCCCGGGGGTGTGCCGGGGCTGGCGGCGGTCGGCGGCGGATACGCGGCCTTCGGGTACTTCTGGCCGTACGAATACGCAAGTGGACCGGGTCTGTACTATTCTCCGCCGTACCCGGGTGCGGTGATGAGCCCGTTCGGTTATTACTCGGAATTCGGCGTCCCATTGCCGCCGCCGATGGCGGTCCAGGGACCGCTCCTGCCGCCGCCGCCTGCTCGGGCCCTTTCCGCGCCCGTGCCGGCGACCCGGAAGCCCGCCGATCCCGACCGTGCCGCCCACCTGCTGACCTTCGGCGATCGCCTCTTCCGCGGTGGTAATCTCAAGAAGGCCGAGGAACGCTACCAGCAGGCACTTGCCGCCGCACCCGGTCGCGCTGCGCCTCACCTTCGGCTGGCTGAGCTGGCGATGGTCCGCGGCCGATACGCCGAGGCCGCTGCTCGGCTCCGCGACGCTGAGACTGCCGAGCCAGGCTGGCTCGCCTCTGCCCCCGACATCGAAGCGATCTACGGCGAGCCCGAGAAGTTTCACCAGCAGCTCAGCCGACTGGAATCCTTCGTCCAGGCGCACCCCGACGACCGCGATGCCTGGCTTCTCCTGGGTGCCCACTGGTTCCTCTCGGGCCGGACCGCCCGTGCCGCCGATGTCTTCCTCCGGCTCGATGACCCGAACCGGAAGCCTGATGTGGCACTCGCCGCTTTTCTCTTTGCCAGCAACCAGGCACAGCCGAAGCAACTCCGGGCAGGGCAGGGAGATGGTTCCGGAGAGCCACCGGCCGCGGTCAAGTAGGCTGCCTCGGCGTGCCTGAATCGACCAGCACCTTCGATCCGACCGACGAGGCCCCATGTCTGCCCCGACCCGATATTACGCCGCCGCCTGTCAGACCGACCTGCCTTGCCCCCGCGATCGTCGGGCGATCCCGGAACGGGTTGGATACCTGCTCGGGATGATCGACCGTGCCGTGATCGGCTACGGGCCGTTTTTCGACATCAAGCTCGTCGTCTTCCCCGAGTTCGCCCACGCCGCGCCGATCTACGAGACCGTCGACGAACTGATCGACCACCTCGCCGTTTCGATCCCCAATGAGCACACCGACCGCTACATCGAAAAGGCCCGCGAGCGAGGCGTCTACATCCAGACCGGGACCTTCCTCGAGATCGACGACCGCTGGCCGGGCGTGGTCTTCAACACGACCTGCCTCATTGGTCCCGATGGGATTTTGACCCGATACCGGAAGGTCAATCCCTGGCTCCCCTGGGAGCTTCACGCCAGCCCGCACGACCTCGTCGGCTACGACGAGCCGATGTTCCCGGTCGCTGAGACGGAGATCGGCCGCCTGGGTGCCGCGATCTGCTACGACTGGCTCTTTCCCGAGGCGATCCGGGCCCTCGCGATCAACGGGGCGGAGGTCCTGATTCGCGTCTCGGCCTACATGGATCCCTGGGGTGCCACGCCGCCGATGGACTGGTGGACCCTCTTCAACCGCGCCCGGGCCGCTGAGAACTTCGCCTACGTCGTCGCCGCCAACCAGGGTGCCAGCGCCTCGAATTATCCGCCGTTCTCCTGGCCGGGCGGCAG
>DAIDJI010000740.1 GCA_027451455.1 Planctomycetales bacterium
GCGGGGGCCTACACGGAGGCCCTCCGGCGGAATCCCCCGGCCGCCGAGTCCAGGGAGGCCCGAATCGGCCGGGCACGGGCCCAGCTCGACTCCAATCATCCGGAGGAGGCCGTCGAGGATCTGGTCGCGTTGCGGCGCGAGACCCCCGACGATCCGCTGGTCCTCGCCATGGCCGCCCGACAGGCAAGGGAGCGGGGCCGTCCCGAGGAGGCCCTGGAACTCGCGAATCGCGCCCTGGCGGCCGACCCCGCAAGTTGTGAGGCGCTGATGGTCCGCGCCCGGGTTCGGATTCGGGCCCGCGAGACCCAGCGGGCGATCGACGATCTGGAGGCGGCCCTCCGAACAAAACCCGACGATCGCGCGGCCCTGCAACTCCTCTCCCAGTGCCAGATGAGCCTCGGACTCACGCGGGAGGCAAAGACCACCATGGAGCGGGCCGACCGCGCCCGCAAACGCATCGAGTTGATGGATCGGCTCTCGAAGACCATCGACGAGCGACCTGAAGACCCGGAGCCGCGATGGCGGCTGGGGCAGGCGGCGATGGACGGTCAGATGTACGTCCTGGCCTATCAGTGCTTCCAGGCCGCACTCTATCTCGATCCCAACTACAAGCCAGCGCGCAAGTCGCTGGAAGCCCTCCGCTCGGTGAAGGGCTTCGATCCTGGATCGCTTCAGGCGTCTCAGGTCCGTCCGTTCGCCGGGCCCGAGGCCAACCGTCGCTGATCGGGCCGAGCGACCCGGCACCGGTCATCAACGGTCCGTCATGGGACGCACGCGGTACAGAGCCCCCTGGATCTCCGGGTCGAGCGGATCGAGGGCCAGGGCGAGCTGGTACCAGGCGCGGGCCTCCGGGAACTGGCCCAGGCTCTCGCAGGCCTCCCCAAGCCGCCGGAGCAGACCCCGGTCTCGGCGGATATTGTGAACGTGCGCTTCCTGGAGCAGGCTCGTCAGCCGACGCCAACGGGCCGCCCTTTTTTGCGCGGACCCAGTCCCCTTGTCGCCCAGCTGCGCCAGGGCGATCGCCAGCCCCTCGGCCGCCTCGCGGCTGTTCGAATCCAGACGGATGGCAATACCATACTGCCGGGCAGCCTCTGCGGGATTTTTCGACTGAATCGCGAGATGCCCGCGGAGCAGGGCGAGCCCGGTATGATCAACGGGGCCCCCGTCCAAGAGCGACCGGACCTCTTCAAGTCGGAACCGTCCCAGCGCAATCCGCGCACGGAGGGTCCGCACATCGGGATCGGAATCGGGAAGATTCTGGAGCAGGGTCTCGGCAGCATCGAGCTCGTTGGAGTGCAACCGAACGCGAGCCAGGGCCAATCGGCTCGCGCGATCGCCGGGATCGGCGGCGACATATCGTTCCAGATGAGGCCGGATCCGGTCGTTGATCCAGGTGTCCTCAAGACTATTCGACCAGAGGAAGACATCGTCGAAGCCGAGAGGCGACTGCTCGGCCAGAGCCCGATACTGGGCCTGAAGCTCGCCACGACGGGCCTGCATCGCGTAGAGGAAAATCAGCTCCCGGCGGGCCTCGATCAGCCCGGGATCCAGCCGAAGCGCTTCGAGGAAGAGTTCTTCCATCCGGCGGGCGCGATCACGGTTCTTCTCGATCCGCCCGGCGATGAGCCGGGCCTGGGCCGCGCGATCGTCGGACCCAGGAATCCCGACGAGCAGGGCAATAGCCCGATCCGCCCGGCCCCGGCCCAGCTCCAGTTCGGCCCAGAGAACCGCGTCGTCGATCCCCGGCGTGCGCCGCTTCGCCAGGCTCTCCAGCAGGCCCTCGGCCCGCGACCACTGGCGAGCTCTCAGAGCCTGCCGGACCTCCTCGGCCATCGCCTCCGAATCCGCGGGGACCCGGGCGCGGATCGCGGCTGTCAGGCCGGCGATCCCCAGGAGCGAGGCGACGGCGATGAACCATGCTTTCCGGCCGGGGTGAGCCATTGCCGAGGGGCCTCCTGGTCACCGGGAATCCGCAATGCGGGCGCCCTCGCTCGACCTCAACCGCGAGATCGCCCCGAGCAACCGCCAGCCTCGACGGCGGCCCAGGTGCCGCGGAGCGTCAATGAACCGCTGGGGCGCCGCTCAAGGTCGAAACCGATTCTCGGATACGAATAAAATGGTCTGTCTTGAAGGAATGAGTCGACTCCGACCAGATCCGCGGCATATGACACCCGACGCAGCCCTTCGACGCATCCACCGGACAGAGGCCCGGCGCGGGCTGACCTCTGGCCGGCGCCGTTGCCGCTGTCGGAGCGGATCGATGGCACTCGAGGCATTTCGTCTCGTTCCTGACGATGGATGTCTCGGCGTTGCGATGCGGGTCGTGGCAGGTCACGCAGCCCATCGCCCCGGCGCTTTCGATGTAGCATCGGCTCCAGGTCATCGTCAAGGACTGGAATCGGAGCAGGCTCGGATCGGTCCTGGGAAGGTCGGGAGCGAGGGAGGGCCGGCCGCCGTGGCACTTCGCGCAGATCCGATCGCTCACGGACGGCGGCTCCTTGCCACGGGCGACGATCGCGGGATCGGTGAAATCGGCCTGAGCGGTCGCGACGTGGTTCCCGCCCGGCCCATGACACCCCTCACAGCCGATCGAGGAATCCCTGGCCGCGGGGCCCGTCTCGTGGACGATGGCATGGGGGTCGGTTGTGTGGCAGGTGAGGCATCGGCGGACGCCATCCCCCTGGAACATCCTCAGACCCAGGTACTCCGCCTCATTCGCCGGTCGGCGTGGCAGGCCGGTGGCGATGTCCCAGCCGGAGCCCCGGGGCGAATGGTACGGGCTGATCCGGATCATGACCGAACCACCAGAATCGTCCCGGCCAACGAAGGTCATGAGATGATCGCGAGAGCCGAACGCGTATTCGATGACCGCCTGAAAGACATGTTCGCTCGCCTGGGTCTCGACGACCACCGAATCCCCCTCAGGCCGGAATCGGTGGGTAACGCGGGGGTCGCCCGGGTCTTGCAGGGGCTCTCGCGGCCAGGCGATGTCGTTCAGGTCGCCAGCTCGCGCGAAGGTCGTGGCGTGCCGGCTGGCTCGAACGGTACGGGCCACCTCGCGATGGCAATCGGCGCAGCGAGCGGTCCCCACGTAAGGGGCCGGCTCGGGCTCGATCGGATGCTCGAGGCGATACGAGGCGCCCTTCTGTATCGCGGCCGCGGCCTGCTCCCACTCCTCGCGCTGGATAAAACTGCGGCTGAGAAGCCAGTAGGCTTCAGAGTCCTTGTCGGCCCTGGGGAGAGAT
>DAIDJI010000741.1 GCA_027451455.1 Planctomycetales bacterium
GACCTTCCGCCCGGGCGTACTGCGGGGAACGTCGATGTAGATCGTTCCGCCAAAGGCGTTGGCGGCCTGGGTGCGCGGGCCATGGATTGGGTAGCGGCGGGTGATCTCCGGAGAGCGGTACCAGGACGGTAGATGCCAGAGGGTGTCGGTGTGGCTTCCGATTCGGACGGCGAGGTTCATCGGGAGGGCCGAGCTGGGGACATCCACCTCGATTCGATCGCCGGGCGCTGCGTAGAGGCCCAGGCCGTGCCAACCGGGGACGGAAAGGTCGATCGTCGCCGTCCGTCGGACGCGTCTGGCTGCGTTTGGGACAACACCTGGGAACTCGCCTGAGGCCGCCGCCGGACGGGTTTCCTCGGGGGTCGCCGCCATCGCGATCATCGTTTCCAGGCCAACGGCGAGGCGTCGGCGGACATCCTTCACGTGGACGGGCTGGGCCTGTGTCGGGACGGGTCCCGATCGTCCGAGTGCGTGAATCTGCCGCAGAAGTTCGTTGCGAAGCGTCCGATCCTCGGGCGTGAGGCTCGACAGGGTAAGGCGGATGTTTTCGGTCGCGGTCGCGGCGTCGGCTGGCTTCAGGCTCCCGCCTGCCTCGATCCGATGGAGGGCCGATGAGGCATTGGCGAACGGCGAGATGTCTCCCTCGACGATGAAGCCGCCCGGTCGGGTCGCGGGCGCCATGCCGTCGGTCCAGGCGAGGCCCGTCCCCGCGAAGAGGAAATTGCCGGGGAACTCCGTCATCGGTCGATCGTGGTTCAACTGTCGCCATCCCCAGCCGCAGGCCCCGCCGACCACTCCGCCACCGGCTCGCACCCGCTCACGAATCCGGCGGATCGCCGCTGGATTCACGTTTGCCGAGAGCAGGAGCAGGACGTCGAAGTCCTGCAAGGAGCCCGAGGGATCAGCCTGGCCAACCTCAAATCCCTTATCCTCCAGAAGATCGCGGAGAGGGAGCCCGCCCACCAGTCCGACCCTTGGTCTCGGCTTGTTACCGGCAGACCATCGCAGGGCGTTGGCCATCAGCGTTCCGGTGTTCTCCAGGGTGAGAGCCTCGCGGGTCAGGTATCCGTCGTGCCCGAAGGCCACCACGCGCCCGCGCCCGAGGTGCCCCGTCGCGATCACCGCGACCTGGGCGCCGGATTCCGTCTTCCCCGCCACGACCACTCCTGCTGTCGGCGAGAACACGGCCACAGCACCCGGGAGCCCCGGAGCAGTGATCGACCGGACTCCCGCGACCAACCGGCCGCGATCCTCTTCCTGCGCCTGGCCCATCCCACGGAGCGTCGCCAGCATCCCCAGCACCAGGGCCCATCCCCATCGATTCGCGATCATCGCCCTCGCCTCCGAGAGACTGCTTTTTCGTCTCAAATGACCCATGGTTGGAGACGGGCGACGACCGAGTCAAGACGCCTGAGGAGTGTTCTCCACGTCGGACGCCGGTTAAGATGTGATGGGAATGCGGGCGACGCGTTTGTTGGGTGGTCCATGCCATTGAGGACCGCAATCGACGAGAGGGAATACCCGGCGAGGGGAAGCGAGCCTCGGCGGGCATCGCCGGCTCGACAAGACGGCCTCTGCCGCTTTTAGGAACCATCGGGATGTCGCGCTGGGGCTTCATCGGATCGGGGAAGATGGCAACGGCGCTCGTCCAGGGGATGATCCGCTCGGGTCTTGCTCCGCCGGACACCATTCACGCAAGCGACCCGTTTCCGGCCGCGCGCGAGGCCATGCGCGCCGGGGCCGGCATTCACGTCCACGACGTCAATGCCGATGTCGTCCGGCGAGCCGAGGTGATCGTCCTGGCCGTCAAACCGCAGACGATGCGTGAGGTTCTCGCCGAGCTTCGCCCGATCGTTCACGACGGCCACCTCGTGATCTCAGTCGCGGCTGGAACCACCCTCGCGAGCCTCGACGACGGCCTTGCGGCTCGGGGGCGGATCGTCCGGGTGATGCCCAACACACCGGCTCTGGTCGGCAAGGGGGCATCGGCCTACGCGATGGGGCCCCGGGCGACCGACGAGGATGAGGCCACCGTCCGTGGCTGCCTGGAGTCGGTTGGCTGCGCGGTCCGCGTCCCCGAGTCGATGCTCGACGCCGTCACCGGGCTCTCGGGAAGCGGCCCGGCGTTTGTTTACCTGATGATCGAGGCGCTCAGTGACGGCGGCGTTCGGGTCGGCCTCCCGCGTGATGTCGCCACGATGCTCGCCGCCCAGACGGTTCTCGGCGCCGCGGCGATGGTTCTCGATACGGGGCTGCACCCAGGCGTTCTCAAGGATCAGGTTGCCTCGCCGGGGGGCACGACAATCGCCGGTCTGCACGAACTGGAGCGCGGTCGACTTCGCGGAACCTTGATGGATGCGGTTGAGGCGGCCGCACGACGTTCGTCGGAGCTGGCCCGACCGTCGCCTCCTCCTCCTCCGCACCAACCGACAGGAGGGCACACGCCGCCCCCGCCGCCTCACCTGCCAAGGCCCCGGCCCAGGCGTCCGGGACGCGGGCCGGAGAACCCGGAATGAAGCTCGGCGTGATCTCCGACATCCACGGTGACTTCAACGCCCTGGAGCTGGCCTGGGCTCACCTGGTCATCATGGGGACCGACCGGATCGTCTGCGCCGGCGACCTTGTCGGCTATGGCCCCTATCCCGACCGTGTGGTGTCGTTCGTCCGCGATCGAGGGATTGCCTCAGTGCGCGGCAATCACGACCGATGGGCCCTCGAACGTGGTCCTGGCGTCGCGGATGAGTTTGGCGGCGGGACGCCCTCCATCGAGACGCTGGAATTCCTCCGATCGCTCCCGTTCGACTTACAGGTCGTCGACGGCCCGACAATCGGCGTCATCGTGCACGGCTCGCCCCGGTCTGACATGGAGTTTGTCAACCGATCGAGCCACGTCCCGAACGTCCTCCGTGGCGACCTCGCCGATCTCGGATGCGATTTTCTGGTCGTCGGCCACACCCACCGCCCTTTCTGGTATCGATGTCCCGAGGGTCTGGTCGTCAACCCAGGCTCGCTGGTCTCGATGCCCGTGGTCGAGACCTCGCGCACCTTCGCCCTGATCGATCTCGAGACGATGGAGCCGACCTTCCACGACGTCGAAACGGGTCATCCTGTCGAGATCGAGCCCTTTTGATCCCTCATTTCCTGGCTCTCCAGGCGGCTCCTGGCACAAGAAATCCGTCATGTTGATCGGGAGTCGGGATGGGGCCGTTACGGTCGCTTCCGCCGGTTGGGTTCGCGAA
>DAIDJI010000742.1 GCA_027451455.1 Planctomycetales bacterium
GAACGCGTTCGACGCCCTCGCGGCGCAAACGTTGAAGCCGACGTTAGTTATACAAACACGTCAGGTCGAATCCGACCGCGTGGAGTTCGCTGTGATCGACAATGGGGAGGGGATTTCCCCCGAGTCCATCGACCGGGTTTTTGATGCGTACTTCAGCACGCGTGCCAGCGGGATGGGCATGGGATTGGCGATTTGTCGGACCCTCATCGAGTCCCATCAGGGACGGATCGACGTCCGATCTCGTCCCGGGGAGAGAACGACCTTTGCCTTCACACTTCCGGCCGGCACCAGCGACGACGGAGCCGTCCGTCGTCTACATCGTGGATGACGACCCGGACATGCGGGACTCGCTCGGGTGGCTCATGAAGACGGTCGGGATCCGCGCCCGGACCTTTGCCTCCGCCGCCGAGTTCCTTCGCGAGTTCGTCCCGGACAGCCCCGGCTGCCTGATCCTCGACGTGCGGATGCCCGGCACCAGCGGGCTCGACCTCTTTGAGGAACTGGTCTACCGCGGCGAGGACATGCCGGTCATCTTCATCACAGCGCATGCCGATGTCCCGATGGCGGTCCGCGCGATGAAGTCCGGTGCCGTCGAGTTCGTGGAGAAGCCGTTCAATCGCCAGACCCTCCTCGACAAGGTCCAGCGTGCCATCAAGGACGACTCCGAGCGCCGGGGCCGGATGACCGCGCGCGCCGAGCTATCCAGGCGATTCGACCAACTCACCGACAAGGAGCGTGTGGTCCTCGAGCTAATCAAGGAAGGGAGACCGAACAAGGAGATCGCGAGCCAGCTCCAGATCACACCTCGGGCCGTCGAACTGCGGAGATCCAGTCTGATGCGCAAGCTCGGCGTTCGCTCTCTGATCGAGCTCTTGCGGCTCTCGGTTGTGCTGGAGGCCGGGTCGGCAGGTCACCGGGAGAGACGCTGAGAGCCCCGGCCGGAAGGGCCTTCGAGGGCATCAATCCACGTCATCGGCAAGCCCTCGCTTTTCGCTTGGAGCGAATACCGGCGCTCCGTCGGCCCGGAAAAGGCCGGTGGTTGTGCTTCGATGCCTGGCAAGTGAGCCCAGCGATTAGGCGGGCGTTCATCGAAGTGGGAGCGGGCCACCCTTCGGTTTTGCGCAGGAGTCCCACGGGAAACCGAAAAGGACCTTCGTGCTTCCGTAGCCATTCACCCGCGAGAGCGGTGTAGGGCCCGGGTTCGGCACGAGCGATGCTTTTCCCCCGCCGTCCGCAGTCGCCAGCCGGCTCCTCTCCCGGCGGCGTATGGCGACTGACCCGCGTGAAAGACCGATCCCGATGGGCAATGCCTCGCGCCGGCCCGGGCGTGGCACTGGAGCGCCGTTGCTATGAGCATCCACGGATTGAATGGTCCGACACCGGGGCCGGGGTTGGCATTGGGGGCGATCCCGGCGGATGCGGGCCTGGTTGGCACGTGCCTGGAAGAGCAGTCAGACCTCACCGCCGTCGAGCGGTTTGCCCAGTTCCACGGGGACACGGCCGATCCACTCCAGAGTCGGTACTACTCGGCCCTGATGCCGACCCGTCCCCCAGGTCCCGGACAGCAGTATGCCTTCGACGTCGACCTCGATCGATGCTCCGGTTGCAAGGCCTGTGTGGCCGCCTGCCACAATCTCAACGGTCTGGACGAGGGCGAGTCGTGGCGTGAGGTCGGCCTGGTGTTTGGGGGCGGGCCGGGTCTGCCCATGCTTCAGCACATAACAAGCTCTTGCCATCATTGTCTCGACCCAGCCTGCCTCAACGCCTGTCCGGTCGAGGCCTACGAGAAGGACCCAGTGACGGGGATCGTCCGGCATCTCGACGACCAGTGCTTCGGTTGCCGGTACTGCACGCTGGCCTGCCCGTATGACGCACCAAAGTTTCACGCGGGCAAGGGCATCGTTCGCAAGTGCGACATGTGCAGCGGTCGGCTCGCGGCCGGCGAGGCGCCGGCGTGCGTCCAGGCCTGCCCGCACGAGGCCATCGCAATCCGGGTCGTCGACCGGACGGAGGTGCTCGCTCGCGCCGAGGCGGGCCTCTTCCTACCCGGAGCGCCCGATCCCGGTTTCACCCAGCCGGCGACCTCCTACCGATCGAGGCACATCCGGCGATTGGAGGACTTGCAACCGGCCGACGATCACCATGTCGAGCCCGATCATGCTCACTGGCCGCTCATCGCCATGCTCGTGTTGACCCAGTTGTCGGTCGGCGGCTTCGTCGTCGAGCTGGCGGCCGTCGCGAGCGGGAGCGATCGAGGACTCGGGACGGCCCTTCACCCGGCTCTCTGCCTCGCCCTGGGATGGGCGGGCCTCGCGGCAAGTATCCTCCACCTCGGCCGGCCGCTTTACGCCTATCGCGCGATCATCGGCATCGGACATTCGTGGCTCAGCCGCGAGGTGCTCGCCTTCGGGCTCTACGCCAAGCTGGCGACGGCGTTCACGGCCCTGGAGATTTTCCGGCCGGAATGGCTCCAGGCGGTGGCGGGGCTGCGGACGGCTCTGCTCGGCGCCGTCGTGGTGTCGGGCCTGGCCGGACTCGCCAGCTCGGTCATGGTGTACCACGCGGTTCGTCGAGAGTTCTGGCACGCCCGATACGGCGGGGCGAGGTTTGTGGGCACGGCGATCGTGCTCGGGTTGACGACCGCCCTGGCGGCGCTGGCGATCGGACGAGTCGGGAACGTCGGGGTGATCGCGTCCGCCCTGATCGCCGCGATGACCGCCAAACTCGGGTTCGAGGAGTGGATCCTCCACGGCTTCGCACGTTCCGATCGGTCGGCGTTACGAGGGACGGCGTCCCTGCTTCGAGGGGCTTTGAAAACGCCGGCCCGCTTCCGGCGGATCCTGGGCCTGGCTGGTGGTGTCCTCCTGCCGGCGCTCGCCGTGGTGGCGTCGTCCCAGGGGATGCCCGGGATCACGGCGGCCCTTGCTGTTCTCGCGCTGATCACGTCGATCGGCGGAGAGCTGGCCGAGCGTTACCTGTTCTTCACCGCGGTTGTCCGGCCGAGGATGACGGGAGGGCTGATTCCTTGACGACCATCGGCATGAATTCGGCGCTCCTCCAGCGCGCTCTCGACCTGGTCCGGGCTCGAGACGGGCACCTGACCCGCGAGCTGCTCCGGGTGCCGGGCGGATTCGGGCTCGGGCAAGTGCCCGCCGCTCGATCGCCTGACGCGACCACGGGAATGGTCTGCGGTTTTTGCTCCACGGGCTGCGGCCTGACGGTGCACCTTCGCGAGGGC
>DAIDJI010000743.1 GCA_027451455.1 Planctomycetales bacterium
TCAAACGCGGTTTCACGCTGATCGAGCTGCTGGTCGTGATCGCGATCATCGCCGTGTTGATCGCCCTGCTGTTGCCGGCGGTGCAGGCGGCGCGCGAGGCCGCCAGGCGGGCCCAGTGCACCAACAACCTGAAGCAGATCGGGCTGGCGGTGCAGAACTACATCTCCCAGGTCGGTTCACTGCCGCCGCAGACGAGTTGGCCGACCGCCGCGGCCAACAGTCTGGGCACGGGTGTTGGGATGATGTGGGGATTCAACTGGTATGCGGCCATCCTGCCGCAGATGGAGCAGCAGCCGATCTTTAACTCGATCAACTTCATGCTCTGCCCGATGGATGGCAGCCTCGGTCAGTTCGGCAACATGACGGCCGCGACCACGCAGATCAAGGCGTTGCTCTGCCCGTCGGAGTCGGCCTCGACCCAGCTCTACGCGGCGCCTCAGATGCAGGGTGGGAGCTTCGGCTACTACGGTGTGGCAAACTACGTCGGCAATTACGGTGGGCCGCCGACGTTCCAGGCCTACAGCGGCACCATTATCCCTGGCTACGGAGTGACGCCGGGCTCCACCACGCTGACGCTCGGCACCCGGAACCAGACCGTGCGGATCGCCTCGATTACTGACGGGACCTCGAACACCGGCCTGGTCAGCGAGCGGCTCCTCTCGCAGAATCCCTACCTCGGCACCGGTGGCACCTCGACGACGCTGGTCTATCCCAGCGGCATCCCGGGCTTGCGGGCGATTTTCACGGCAACTTCGGGCGTCGTGCCGAACACGACGGGAGTGGTGTCGAACGTCATGTCCAGCCCGGCTGGCCTCTTCGTCAAGTATTGCCAGGGAATCAGCGGGACCACGCCGGCCACCTTCTCGAACTATGTCGGGATCGAGTACCTCGCGGGTAACCCGGTGACGTTGGCCCTCTCCAGCTACATGCACTGGACGCCGCCGAACACGCCCCCCTGCCTGAACCCGATGGACTACTCGATCGGGATGAGTTCGATGTTTCCCGGCTATCTCGGCCCTTACAGCGCCCCGTCGGCCTCGAGCCTGCACCCGGGTGGTGTCAACGTCGGCTTCTGCGACGGCTCGGTCCACTTCATCAAGAACACGGTATCGCTCCAGGCGTGGTGGGGCCTCGGCACCCGGTCGATGGGCGAGGTCATCAGCTCCGGCTCGTACTGAGTTCTGTTCTCGAACCCGGCGCGGGGGACTGCTTCAGGTCCCTCGTGCGGATGCGACTTCGGTCCGTTCGACTGCATCCCCTCGCAGCCGACGGGCCGATCCTCGCCGCCTCGCCGGTCCTCCTCCGGCGGGGCGGTCTCAATCCACAACGCTCCCCTGCTGCTCGATCCGCTGGAGTTCCACCATCTCGCGATAGGCGCCGCCGACGGAGATCAGCTCGTCGTGGCGGCCGACCTCGATGATTCGTCCTGCCTCCATCACGAGGATGCGGTCGGCGTGGCGAATCGTGCTGAGCCGGTGGGCGATCACGAACGAGGTCCGCCCTCGCAGCAGTTCGGCGAGGCCCTGCTGGATCAGCCGCTCGCTTTCGCTGTCGAGGTTGCTCGTCGCCTCGTCGAGGATGAAGATCCTCGGGTCGGCCAGGACGGCGCGGGCGATTGCCAACCGCTGTCGCTGGCCGCCGCTGAGTCGGACCCCGCGCTCGCCGATCAGGGTGTCGTACCGATCCGGCAGGTGATCGATGAACTCAGCGGCGTTGGCTGCGGCGGCGGCGGCCTCGATCCGGCCTCGTGTCGCCGATCGGTCGCCGTACGCGATGTTCTCAGCGATCGTCCCATCGAAGAGGAAGACGTCCTGCTCGACGATCCCCAGCAGCCTCCGGTAGCTCTCGACCTCGATCTCGCGGAGGTCGACACCATCGAGCGAGATCTTGCCGCGGGTCGGGTCGTAGAACCGGGCGATCAGATTGCAGAGCGTTGTTTTGCCGGATCCGCTCCGGCCCACCAGCGCAATGGTCTCACCGGGCTCGATGTCGAGATCGATGTCTTCCAGAACCGGCCGCGCTGTGCCCGGGTAGGCAAATTCGACTCTGCTCAGAACGATCCGGCCCGCGACCGCCGCCTTGGAGACCGATCGCGTTCCGGGACAGTCGGCCATTTCGCGCGGCTCGGCCAGCAGGTCGAGCACGCGGTCGAAGCCGGCGAGATTGTTCTGGAACTGCGTGACACTCGACGCGAGAATCGCCATCGGCTCGAGCAACATCGCCAGATAGACCAAAAACATCATCAGATCGCCGAGCGAGAGCCGGCCGTCGATGACCTGCAAGCCGCCGTAGAGCAGGAGCGCCACCGAGGCCATCGGCAGGAGGAACTCCCAGAGCAGCTCGATCATCCGAGAGAGCCACCAGACGTGCAGCTCCAGCCGGGCCATGAAGTGGTTCTCACCCATGAACCGGGCCGACTCGCTCTTCTGCCGGCCGAAAGCCCGGACCACCCGCATCCCGCCGAAGACCTCGGTCGTTTCGCTGTCGATCTGCTGGCGCTCCTTGCGAACGTCCCGGAAGAGCGGGCGGATCCGTCGGTTCCAGGTCAGGTCGGAGTAGTAGACGCCCGGCACCAGAAGGAGCGCCCCGGCGAGGAGCCGCCAGTCGACGAACGCCAGCACAATGAGCCCGCCGAGGAACTGAACCACTGCCGACCACGGATTGTAGAGCATGCTGAAGATCAGCTCGCCGATGCCGCCGGCATCCTCGCGAAGCAGACTCGACGCCCCGCCCGATTTGAGCTGATAGACGCGATGCAGCGGGAGCCGCATTGCGTGGTCGTAGACCTTTCGACGGATCGCGACCTGAACGCGCTTGGTGATCCGGGTCGCCTGCCATCGGCTGGAAAGTCCCAGGAACTTGCCCAGGACCGAGACGGCGAATACGATCGCTACCAGCGCCGCGAGTCGGATCCGGGGCGATTCCGGGATCCGCAGCGAGCTCTGCGACGCCAGCCAGCCGGGGAGTGGATGCGCGAGCATCACGTAGTCGATCGCGGCCTTGGTCACGGCCGGTGGAATGAGCTTCAATAGAGTGGCGACAGTGAGCGAGGCCATTGCGACGGCCAGCGCGGCGCGTCGGCCTTCGATAAGCCGGTACAGCTCGCGATAAAGCCTCGGCAGCGACCGATGCCGCCCTGGCCCAGTCCCTGCGGCCGGCTCGGCCTGGCCGTCGCGGCCCGCCTTCAGGCCGACGGCCTTCACGTGCCGGAAGCGGTCGCGGTCGGCCTTGC
>DAIDJI010000744.1 GCA_027451455.1 Planctomycetales bacterium
GACTCATTGAGGTCCTGATCGGCTCGGTGGTCAGCCAGGGAGATCGGGTTGGGATCTGGCTCTTTGTCTGGGCGATGCTCGCGATCTGGGTACTCGGCCAGTTTTTCCTCCAGCGCGAGGCGCAGCGGTTCCGCGACCTCTCGGCCGTGGTCCCCTCCCCGATCCTCCAGGCCCAGGCGGTCGACCCCTATAACGGCCTGATCGATGTCCCCTACGTCCTCTCCACAACCCGGGTGCTCGCCTCAACCCTGGCCCTTGGCGGCCTGATTTTCCTGACACTCCCCCGCCAGGCCGGCGCGACCCGATCGCAGCCCGGCAACCAGATGGCACAGCACCTCACCGGCTTCGATGAGGAAGTGACCCTCGGCCAGTTTGGAGAGATCCTCGAGAACGATTCCGTCGTGATGACCGTCGAGTTCACAGACCGGGACGGCAAGACGATTCAACCGGTCGACGAACCACTCTGGCGCGGCGTGACGATGATTCGGTATGAGCGGGGCCGATGGCGTCGCCAGAGCCGCCGCAGCTCGCAAATGTACGTCGGGTTCCCCGTCCGACCCTTGCCGCCCAACGTGATTCGCCAGAAGATCAAGCTCGAGGCCAATGACTCGACCACACTCTTCGCGATCCGCCCGATCCGATCGACCGACGCCGGGATGCACTCGATCTCGCGCCTCCCTCCTTATCTCAATCCGATGGACGGGACGCTCCAGCGCCCCGATCAACGGGTCGGCTCGTACGACTACATCGTCCTCTCCGATCCCAACCCCGACGGCATCCAGATTGGCGAGAATCCGCCCGACACGGTCCATAACGAGTATTTGACCGCGATCTCACCGTCGCTCCGCGAACGCCTCCGACCGATCGCCGAGACGGTGGTGGCCCGGATTCCATCCGAGGGCCAGGACGGTATCAAGAAACGCGCCCGGGCGCTCGAGGCCTACCTTCGCGATTCGGGGATCTTCACCTACACGCTCCGGATGGACCGCGTGGACCCCAACCTGGACCCCGTCCTGGATTTCCTGGTGAATCGGAAGGAAGGTCACTGCGAGTATTACGCCAGCGCTCTGGCCCTCCTGCTCCGCTCCATCGACATCCCAACCCGGCTCGTTAACGGCTTCAAGGGGGGAGACTGGAACAACCTGACCCAGACCATGAACGTCCGCCAGAAACACGCTCATAGCTGGGTCGAAGCGTACCTGGGGCGGGACCGGGAAGGTCAACCCTACTGGATCACGCTGGATCCTACCCCCGGGCTTGAGCGCGATCAATCCGTGGCACAGGTCGGCGGGATTGCAGGGACCTTCCGGCCCTTCACCGATACCATCCGACACGTCTGGGTCTTCTACATCGTCGGCTACGACGGAGAGCGCCAGAACCGCCTTCTCTACACGCCCATGAAGCAGATGCTCCAGTGGATGCGGGAGAAGTATTTGCAACTCTGGCGGCTGGCCAGGAAGGGACTGGGCTTCCTGTTCACCTTCCAGGACGTGGGATCATTCATCAGCATCCGCGGCTTTGCGGTGACCTTTCTGGTGCTGGTGATCCTGGCGGCGCTGGTGCAGATGTCGATCTGGATGAGCCGGCGGCTCTTGATCTGGCTCCGAGGACCGCAAGAGGACGAGGCCTCGCTGACAGCGGGAATCCTCTTCTATCGCCGCCTCTCACAACTTCTCGCTCGGTTGGAACTCGACCGAACTCCGGCCGAAACTCAGGCCGAGTTTGCCGTGAGGGCATCAAGGATGCTCTCGAACCGAGACCAATCCGGGCCGTCGGTCGTCGACGTTCCGCAACAGGTCGTCGAGGCTTTTTATCGGGTCCGGTTCGGGCACCTGGAGCTCGACCCGGCTTCCCTCCGAGAACTGGATGCCCGCCTCGATGCGCTGGAGGCCAGCCTTGCCGGGGACGGATAATCCTCGGCTGGGCCGCCTTGAACCGGACCTGATCCGGGATCGAAAAGCGACTCGAAGGACGGACGTCGAATCCAGGACCCTTGAGCACGGGAGACGCAATGCAAGTCGGAATCGTCGGGTTCGCCGGGAGCGGCAAGAGCACGCTGTTCGAGCTCCTGACCGGGGCGCGGCCGGACCCGGGCAAGATCCATTCGGGGCAGGTTGGGGTCGCAACGCTCACGGACCCTCGACTGAATTTTCTGGCCGAACTTCACCAGCCGAAGAAAATCACCCCAGCGACTGTCGAGTTCCTCGACACGCCGGGGCTACTGGCCGGCTCCCATGCCGATAATCCCCAGCGTCTGGCCCTGATCCGCGAGGGGGATGCCCTGCTGATCGTCCTGGCCGGATTCGCTGGAGGCGATCCCGCCGCCGAGCTGACCAGCTTCCGGGAGGAAATGCACTTTGCCGACCTCGGCGTGGTCACCAATCGCGTTGAGCGGCTGGAGGTCAGCGTCAAGAAGGCTCGACCCGATCGCGAAGTACAGCTCAAGGAGCTGGAGCTGGTGAAATCGATCCAGGCCACGCTCGAGCAGGGGCTGACGGTCGCCTCGATGGGACTGAGCGACGAGGAGAAAAAACCGATCCGATCGTTCGGCATGCTGACCGACAAGCCACAGGTCATCGTCCTGAACGGTCCCCAGGATGCCGGCCTCCCGGACGCCCTGCGTGCCCTGGCACCGGAGGCCCTCTCGATCGACGCCAAGCTCGAACTCGAGCTTTCACAACTCGATGCCGAGGAACGGGCTGGATTCATGGCCGACCTGGGGATCACCGACTTCGGCCGCGATCGGATCATCCGGGCCGCCTACGATGCCGTGGGGATCATCACGTATTTCACGGCGGGCGAGCCCGAGGTGCGCGGCTGGAACCTCGAACGAGGATCGAACGCCGTCGAGGCGGCCGGGAAAATCCACACCGACCTCGCCCGGGGCTTCATCCGCGCTGAAGTCACGGCGTTCGAGGAACTTCGACAGGCCGGATCGCTCAAGGAGGCCAAGGCCCGGCACCTGCAACGGCTCGAAGGGAAGGATTACATCGTCAAGGATGGCGACGTGATTTACTTCCGCAGCGCCCTTTAACAAGCAAATCCGGCCCTTACGCGGGATCGTTCTCTCATCGCGAGGGCGGGGCTGGAGTCCTCAGCACGGTCCCCGCCGGGATCGCTCTCTCGGGATCGCGGACGACCTCGCGATTGGCCCGTAAGAGAACCTCGGTGCCGACTTCCCGGCCATAGACTCGTCGGGCGACATCGGCGATCGTCTCACCGGCGCGAGC